>JBMORB010000061.1:0-29336 GCA_049320925.1 Thermodesulfobacteriota bacterium
CGGCCTGATGCCGCGCCTCCGGCCCCGGTCAAAAAACGCCCGGCCCCTGTGCAGCCAGCCGAAGAAGGCCCTCAAAAACTTAAGGTTCCGGTGTTTGCCGCCAGGGAGCCCGCTCCCGGAAAGCCCGCGACGCCGCTTCCCGCTTTTTCCGGTTCCCCGGTCTCGGTTGCCGACCTTCGCCGGGCCTTTGTGTGGTCTGAAATACTCGGGCCACCCCTGGCCTTGCGAAAAACGCCGGAAGACCGGTGGAGCCCGGAAATCATGTAACAGGAACCCCGCGCGACACCCTATTTTAGAGCGCTGCGCCATATGCAAAAATTGAATTCAGGAGGAAGGAACAATGAAAACCGTTCGTCTGTTTGTCTGTCTGGGTCTGGTGGCTTTAATGGCCGCTTTCTGGGGCTGTGGCAGGCCGGAAATGGATTTCGGATCGTTTGCCGGCAATGTTTATAAAAACAAGTATCTCGACATGACCGTCTCTCTGCCTGAAGGTGTTTCCATCGATACTCAGCAAAAGGCGTCCGCGTCGCAGGGCGCAAAGGCATCCGAGCTTCAGACCCTTACGCTGTTTACGGCCTATCTTTATCCGGATAACACGGAAGTGGCCTTCAACGCCAATTTCATGGCCATGGCCGAGCGCATCGACAAAACCCTTGACGTGAAAACCGGCCGGGACTATCACCTGCACACGCGAAAGCTGATCGAAGCCACGCCGATTCCGGTCACCTTTTCACCGGACATCACTCCCCGGACCCTGGACGGCAAAGCCTTTGACCTGATGCAGGTGGAAATTCCCCTGGCCCAGGTGACGGTAAAGCAGGACATCTACGCCGCGGCCGTGGGCGACTACATTCTGGTGCTGGCCGCGTCCTACACCAACCCGGATGAAAAGGCGGCCCTGGAAAAAATGCTGGAATCCGTTTCTTTCTAGAGCAGCGAAAATCAACCCCTTATCGCCCGGCCTTCCTCGCAAGAAAGGGCCGGGCGATCTATATCCTTAAAAGGAGTCCTTCTCTTATGGCCCCGCGTATCGACCTGCCGGAAAACAAAGACCTGCCACCGGAAATCGCCGACCTTCTGGCACTGCTGCCGCCGCTTCACGCCTTTCGCATGATGGCCGCCGTGCCCTCAAGCTTCCGGCCCTTTCTCGATCTGGCCGGCTCCGTTCTGTCGGGCGCGGCCTTTGATCCCCGGTTGCGTGAAATCGCGGTGCTGCGGGTGACCCGGCAGATGAAATGCAACTACGCCTGGACCCACCACGTGACCGTTGGAAAGGCCACCGGCCTGACCGATACCCAGATCGCCGCCATCGAAAGCGAGGACCCGGTCTGTTCCCTGGACGAGGAGGGAAACCTTTTGTGCCGGGCCGCCGATGAAATCACAGTGTCGGCGCGTCTGGCCGACGACACCCTCGAAAAGATCAAGGCCCGCTACGGCAATTCCGGGGCCGCGGCCCTGATCCTGTGCTGCGCCTACTTCAACATGCTGGGCCGGTGCCTTTTGTCCATGCGCGTGGAACTGGAAAAAGAGAAGGTGCTGTAGTTGTCCTTTTCTTTGACGCAAAGAAAAAGACCAAAAGAAACATGCCCTTGCAGCTTGGCCTTCGGCTTCCCGAGCGCAAACGCTTTTTGCTGATCACCCACCGTACTCGTCATTACCCAGATTGACCGGGTAATCCAGCATAAAAATGATTTGTAATCGCTTTTTGCTTATCTGCGTACTTTTCTTGCCGGCAAGAAAAGTACCAAAAGAACCGGCCCTGGCAGCTTGGCCTTCGGCTTCCCTCGCGCAAACGCCTTTTTCGGCGCGGGCAGGAACTCGCCCGCTTCGCGGTGCTCAAACAGCCTGCCCGCCTGTTTCCGAAAAACCCGTTTGCGCCCGGCTGCGCTGCAACGGGCGGAGCCTGCCATTGATGCGCGGCCCAGTGTCCTTAAATATTGGGGTTAGTATAGATTCTATAACCCTGCACATGGAAGCAAACACAGCGTGTTTGCCAGGGCGTTTTCTATAACATGCTTTAATAAAAACAATTTTATATTGACAGAAGCTGACACTATCGTGATAATGCGCCGGGGCTAGAGGAAAATACAGCAGCCGTATAATCAATGATAGCACAGGCGCGAAGCGCCTGCCATGACTTGGAGCACTCATGTCCGATAGGTTTTCGCGCACATTGCTGATCGCGGTTCTCGTCATCGTGGCAATAAACTTGGTGTTAACTGCGGTCCAAACTGGGCTGCAATTGGGTAATAGGCAGGGGATAGCAGAGCCCCAGTCAGTTGCTGGTCCTTCCTTGCCACTCAGCGAGAGGGAATTACTCGCCCTCGCGCAACGAGTATTAGAACCAATCAACGCACGGGATTGGAACCAGCTCTGGGAGCTATTCGACGATTACGCGAAGAATCAAATGTCAAGAGAGGCCTATGCTTCCGCACTTGAACCAATGCTGCCTCTTTTAGGAACGGCAAGCTCGCCTTCCTTTGCGGGCAGCGAACCGATTCAAAATCAAGGCGGCCTTCCGGCGTTTGCACTGCACTTTGTAGTGTCGCTTTCAGGCGGAAACTTCAGCACGGGCGCCCTAGATGTCACAATTATTCAGCGCGAACGCGGGCCAGGAATTGTCAGCGTGAATATCCGTGGCTTGGCTAGGTAATAGATAAAATCTAATACGTGACGCTGAATCAGCACAACAGAAGACTATTGTTCAACGTATCGCTACGCCGCCTAACCTAGGGCTCGAGCTGACATGGCAACCCTGCAGCTCAGCTTGGATGTTGTGGTATCCACCTCTAATCCAAAGTCCGCGCGACAGACCCGTCTTCTGTTTATATATCCTTTAGTGCCACGTTGGCCCTGGATTTTTGAATATCGCCGTAAAAGGCGTTGACCGCGTCCGAAAGCCGGGCAAGGGCCGGGGTGGAGGCAATGGGCATTTCGGTGGTTCCTTTTCTGTCCATCGCTTCGGCCACCGAGGCGATGGTGATGTCGGCAATGTCGCGGCCCGGCTGCCAGGCCGGCTCAAGGCTCTTTGCCGCCGGGGTAGGGGTGGCCAGCCCGCTTGCGAAAAGAGCATCCAGGCTTTTTTTCACCAGAACAACCGGCAAATCCAGTTTGTCTGATATCTGACCGGCGGTCAGGGGGGCGTCGCCCTTCTTAAAGTTTTTCACCAGCAGGTGCATAACGTAAAGGCCGAACACCCGCCTGAGAAAGCCGCTGATGTTTCTGCTGTCGGGCGCGAGCTCGTACCGGTCCACGTTCTGATGGGCAAAGGAAAGTTCGGCGCCGAACAGCACCACCAGCCAGCTTAAATGCATCCATATCAGAAAAAGGGGAAGGGCCGCGAAACTGCCGTAAATGGCGTTGTACCGGGAAACCCCCACCTGGAAAAACAGGTAGGCCCACTGCAGCACTTTAAAGGCCGTGCCCGCGACGATTCCGCCGAAAAGGCTGGAGGCCACCGAAACCCGAAGATTGGGCATGAACGCGTAAACAAAGGAAAACAGCAGCCAGATAAACACGTAGGGCAGAAGCTCCATGCCGGTCATGAGGACCGGCGCGAACCAGCCCAGGAAAAACACCTTTTCCATGATGGCGGTCACCTGGGTCATCACCAGGACCGTGGCGCTTCCTGACAGGATCATCAGCAGCGGCGCCACCAGCATGACGGACAGATAGTCGCTGAACTTCTTCCCCAGGGAACGGGCCGAGGTGTTGTCCCAGATATCGTTAAACGACTGTTCGATATTGTTGAGCACCTTGATCACGGCCCACACCAGGGCCGCCGCGCCCACGCCCGCCAGAAGACCGCCCCTTGTCTGGTCCAGCAGGGTCCGGGCGTATTCGATCACCTTGAGGATCACTTCCTCCTGGCCGGCGAACTGGGCCAGCAGTTCTTTTTCCAGCATATGCTGAAGCCCGAACCCCTTGGCCACGGCAAAGGCCAGGGCCATGACCGGCACGATGGATAAAATGGAATAAAAGGTCAGGGCCGACGACCGCAGGGGGCACCGGTCGTCGACAAACTCCCGGCCGGCGATCAGCAGAATCCGGGCGTATTTTACAAAGAACTGCCGTGTGGGGCTCAGGTCTCTCAGCCGAAGCTGCCAGATGCCGACCCGGAAAAACGACAAAACGCCGGAAACACGGGAAGAAGCCGCCTGGATCTTTTTTTTCATGAACACCTCCACGGTCCGTCCCCGGTTTGGGCCTGGGAAAAACCCGCCGGAAACGGATGATATCCTGTAACCTACGGTTTCTCTGGTGAAAATGTCAATGAAAAACAGCGAAATAGCCTCTTGCCCCGGACCTGCGGCCCGGTGTCGCACAGGCCTGAACCGAAGATACGGTGTTGAAAAAGAAAAAACCCTTGACAAACCCGGTTTGGCCTCTATAATAACCGGGTTTGTCACCAGCTTGATTTAAAAAGCGATTTTGAAAACATCACAAGGAGTTGGCATGTACGCTGTAATTGCTTCCGGCGGAAAACAGTACCGGGTGGAAAAAGACGAGGTGTTGCGGCTTGAAAAGCTTCCCGGCCAGGTGGGAGACACGGTCTCCTTTGACAAGGTGCTGCTGTTTTCCGACGGCGAAAAACTCGAGGTGGGAAAGCCCGTATTGGATAACATAACCGTCTCCGGCCACATCGTGGAGCAGGACCGGGCCAAAAAAGTCCTGGTCTTCAAGTTCAAACGGAGAAAGCGGTACCGGCGCAAGCAGGGACACAGACAGTCCTATACCGCTGTAAAGATTGACGCCATTCAGACGGGCGGCAATTAATTTTACCGGAACACAACGCTTTTGCGTTTATAAGGAGCAGTTACCATGGCACACAAAAAAGCGGCTGGAAGCTCAAGAAACGGTCGCGACAGCAGGGGACAGCGCCGCGGCGTGAAGCGGTTCGGCGGGGAACGGGTCCGGGCCGGCAACATTCTGGTTCGCCAGGTGGGCACTCTGTTTCATCCGGGCAACAATGTCGGCCTGGGCAAGGACTACACGCTGTTTGCCAAGATCGACGGCGTGGTGACCTATGAGTCTTCCGGCGCCCGTAAACAAGTCAGTGTTTATGCCGATTGAAATTCATTGACGAAGCCATCATCACGGTCAACTCCGGAAAAGGCGGAGCCGGGTGCGTCAGCTTCCGGCGGGAACGGTTCATTCCCCGGGGCGGCCCCGACGGAGGCGACGGCGGTGAGGGCGGCAGCATCATCTTCCGGGTAAACCCGGCCAAGCGCACCCTTTACGATTTTCGATCCAAACGAAACCTGTCCGCGCAAAACGGCGCTCCGGGCCAGGGCCGGCAGAAAACCGGCAAGTCCGGCAGCGACCTGGTCATCGAAGTTCCCGCAGGCACCATCATCAGTTACGCCGAAACCGGCCAGGTCATCCGGGACATGGTTTCGCCGGAAGAGGATTTTGTCTTTCTGGCCGGCGGCCGGGGCGGCAAAGGCAACAAGCATTTTACCACATCCACCCACCGGGCACCCAAGTTCGCCCAGCCCGGGGAACCGGGCCAGACCGCCACGATAAAGCTGGAACTCAAGCTGCTGGCCGACGTGGGCATCATCGGCCTTCCCAATGCTGGAAAGTCCACCCTTCTTTCCGTGATATCCGCGGCCCGGCCGGCCATCGACGCCTATCCCTTCACCACCCTTTCGCCCAACATCGGCATGGTCAAAATTCCGGGCGCCGAACCCTTTGCCGCCGCCGATATTCCCGGCCTGATCGAAGGTGCCCACACCGGCACCGGGCTGGGCATCCGCTTTTTAAAACACATCGAGCGCACCCGGCTCCTGGTTCATCTGATGGATGCCGCGGCCATTGACCCGGACAACCCCCTGGCCGCCCACAGCGTGATCAACCGGGAACTGGCCATGTTCAGCCCGGCCCTGGCTCAAAAGCCGCAGGTGGTGGTTTTAAATAAAATGGATATTCCCGGCGCCCGGGAGCGGGCCGACCTTTTCATAAGGGCCTCCGGCATTCAGGGATGTTTTCTGATTTCAGCGGCGGCCCGGTCCGGCGTGGAGGAGTTGAAAAAACATCTGTTTGAGTTATTATGCACCCATGACGACCCATGATCGCAGCCGCTACTTTGAACGGGCCACCCGCGTGGTGATCAAGGCCGGCAGCAACGTGCTGACCGGAGAACAAGGCCTCAACCTCACGGTGGTCCGGTCCTTAAGCCGCGGCATCTGCCAGCTGATGGACCGGGGCCTGGAGGTGATCTTTGTCTCTTCCGGCGCCATGGCCTGCGGCATCAGGAAAATGAACCTGGACCGGCGGCCGGCCGAGCTTCCCCGGCGCCAGGCCATTGCGGCCATCGGCCAGGCGGGCCTGATGCTGGAGTATGAAAAGGCCTTTGCCCGGTACGGCCGGCAGGTGGCCCAGATCCTGCTCACCGGCGAAGACCTGTCCAGCCGGAAAAGGTACTTAAACGCCCGCAACACCCTCTACACCCTGCTGGCATGGAACGTGGTGCCCATCATCAACGAAAACGATACCGTGGCCGTGGAGGAAATCAAGTTCGGAGACAACGACAACCTGGCCGCCATGATCGCGCTGCTACTGGACGCCCACCTGCTGATCAACCTAACGGATATCGACGGCCTGTATGACAAGGATCCCAGGGTCCACGCAGACGCCCGGCTGATCCCCACGGTGGAGGCTTTTACCCGGGAGATGGAGCAGGCAGCCGGCCGGATGCCCGGCACCCTGGGTACCGGCGGCATGCTGAGCAAGGTCATGGCCGCCAAAAAGATCACCTGCTCCGGTGTTCCCATGATCATCGCCAACGGGCACCGGAAAAACATCCTTTCCGACCTGTTTGCGGGCAAGCCCCTGGGAACCTTTTTCCCGCCCATGGCCCAGAAACTGTGCAGCCGGAAACGGTGGATCGCCTTCAGCTCTAAAACCAAAGGGGCACTGACCGTGGACAGCGGCGCGGCCGGCGCCATCGTTAAAAAGGGCAAAAGCCTCCTGCCCGGCGGCATCCGCGACGTTTCCGGAGATTTTTCGCAAGGGGCGGCGGTGGACGTTTTCTCCGAGTCCGGCGAGCGCCTGGGCGTGGGGCTGGTCAACTACAGCGCCCAGGAAATTCGGGCCATTCAGGGATTAAAGACCAGCATGATCGAAAAGGCCCTGGGATCCAAGCCCTATGACGAAGTGATTCACAGAAACAACCTGGTACTCGTTTGAGCGCCGGCATCCGCGGTGCCTGCTCAAACCCGAAGGAGTTCCCATGACAATTGAGCAGACCATTCTTGATATGGCCCGGGCCGCCAGAAAAGCGGCGCCCGCCCTGGCAACCTGCCCCACGGCCGTAAAAAACAAGGCCCTGCTGACCCTGGCGGACCGGCTGCACAAAGAGGCGGGCCGCGTTCAGGCGGAAAATGAAAAAGACGTGAAGGCCGCGGTCCTCGCCGGTCTTTCAAAGGCCATGATCGACCGGCTCACCATCAGCGATGCCGTCATCAAGTCCATGGCCGACGGCCTGCGGGAGGTGGCGGCCCTGCCCGACCCGGTGGGCGCCAAAAGCGCCTCCTGGCGGCGGCCCAACGGGCTTGAGGTCTCCCGCATGCGGATTCCCCTGGGGGTCATCGGCATCATTTACGAGTCCCGGCCCAATGTCACCGTGGACGCGGCGGGCCTCTGCCTGAAAGCGGGCAATGCCGTGATTCTGCGCGGCGGGTCCGAGTCGCTGTTTTCCAACCGGGTTCTGGCCGACACCATCGGCGGCGCCCTGGCCGATTGCGGGCTCCCGCCCACCGCGGTGCAGGTGGTGCCCGTGGCGGACCGGGAGGCGGTCACCCACCTCCTGGCCCAGGAGGAATACATCGACCTGATCATTCCACGGGGCGGGGAAGGGCTGATCCGTTTCGTGGTGCAGCACTCCGCCATTCCGGTGCTCAAGCACTACAAGGGCGTCTGCCACGTTTACGTGGACCAGGACGCGGACCTGGAGATGGCGCAAAACATCTGCTTCAATGCCAAGGTCCAGCGTCCCGGCGTGTGCAACGCCATGGAAACCCTGCTGGTGCATAAAGACGCGGCCTCCGCCTTCCTTCCCGCCATGGCGAAAAGGTTTTCCTCGGCCGGCGTGACCCTGCGGGGATGCGCGGCCACCAAGGCTCTTCTGCCCCATGTCGAGGATGCGGTGGAAGCGGACTGGTACGCGGAATACCTGGACCTGATTCTGGCGGTCAGGGTGGTGGACTCCATGGAAGAAGCCATGTCCCATATCGCGACCTACGGCTCCTCCCACACGGAGGCCATCGTCACCTCCAACTATGACCGGGCCATGCGGTTTCTGGCGTCGGTGGATTCGTCGGTGGTGCTGGTCAACGCGTCCACCCGGTTTAACGACGGCGGCCAGCTCGGCCTTGGCGCGGAAATCGGCATCAGCACGTCCAAGCTTCATGCCTTCGGCCCCATGGGCTTAGAAGAGCTGACCACCACCAAATTCGTCGTTCTGGGCAGCGGCCAGGTCCGGGAATAGACCGGGACGTTTTTTGAAATGCTCGGGCTAAGCCCCGGACGCGCCGTTTTTACAGGCATTTTTCGGCAACGGTTATGAGAAAAGGTCTTTTCGGCGGAACCTTCAACCCGGTGCACTGGGGACATGTCCGCCTGGTGCGGACCCTGCTTTCGGCTTTTTCCCTGGACCAGATCATCGTTATACCAACGGCCCGGCTGCCGCATAAAAATGGGGGGTATATCGCGGATCCGGGCCACCGGTTTGAGATGGTCCGCCTGGCCTTTGAAAACACGGCCGGGGTCCGCGTATCCGACATAGAGATGGCCGGTTCCGCCAGGACCTACACCATTGACTCGGTCAACCATTTTTTATCCACAGAGCCTTCCTGTTCGTTTTATCTGATCCTCGGCCTGGACGCTTTTCTGGAGCTTCATACCTGGAAATCCTACATGGCCCTGATGAAAAGCATTCCCCTGATCGTCTTCACCCGGACCCTGGATCAGTCCTCGGAGAAAGCCTCGTTTGAGTCTTTTCTTAAGACCACGATTTCAGACCGATATACCTTTTCCGCGGACCGCGCCTGTTACCTTCACCCCACCCTTTGTCCGGTTTTCTTTTATGCCGCCCGCCACTTTGACATATCGGCCACCGATATCCGAAGGCGCGTAAAAGCCGGGCTTTCCATAAATTCGCTTGTGCCGGAAAGTGTGGCGCATTATATTCGGGAAAAAGGACTTTACGCATGACCGACTCGCTTAAAACATCGATGGAGCCCTATCTTTCCGCCGTCAACGGCATGAAGGCGGAAAAAATCGTGGCCCTGGATGTGAAAAAACTGACATCCTTTGCCGATGTTTTCATCATCTGTGAAGGAAAGTCCAACCGCCAGGTCTCGGCCATCAGCGACCACATTGTCCGGACCCTGAAGGACCGGGGTATCAAGCCCTTTTCCGTGGAAGGCGCGGAAGAGGGCCGATGGGTGCTGCTGGATTACGGCGACGTGATCATCCATGTTTTTTTCGAAACGGTCCGCGCCTTTTACGACATTGAGGGGCTCTGGGCCGATGCCCGGCGAATCGAGTTATAATGTGGCTTTGCGCCGGTTAAAAAAGGCCCGCCTGAACACGGATTAACAGTTTCGGATATGCCAAATGACTAAAGCAAAAACCCCCTGCATGCTGGTGATTCTGGACGGATGGGGCATCAACCCGAATAAAAAGGGAAATGCCGTGGCCGCGGCCAAAACCCCCCACCTGGACCGCTTCTTTGCCGAATATCCACACACCCGGCTGGTCTGTTCCGGTGAGGACGTGGGCCTGCCGCCGGGATACATGGGGAACTCCGAGGTAGGCCACTTGAACATCGGTGCCGGCCGCGTGGTCTACCAGGATTTGATGAAAATCAACATAGCCATTCGGGACGGCTCTTTTTTTAAAAACAAAACCATCGTTGATCTCATGGACCGGGTCGCGGAAAAAAAATCCCGCCTTCATCTGATCGGGCTGTTATCCGACGGCGGGGTTCACAGCCACGTGGATCATTTAAAGGCCCTTATCCGCATGGCCGCTGAAAAAGGGGTGACGGTTTCTGTACACGCCATTTTAGACGGCCGAGACACCCCGCCGGACAGCGGGCAAACCTTTATGGCGGAGCTCTGCTCTTTCCTGACCGATTACCCTTCGGCTTCCATTGCCACGGTTTGTGGCCGCTTTTACGCCATGGACCGTGACACCCGGTGGGATCGCACTGAAAAGGCATATTTCCTTTACACCCTGGGTGAAGGACATGTGGAGAATGACCCGGTGGCGGCGGTTCAAAAAGCCTATTTGCGCGGTGAAACTGATGAGTTTGTCAGACCGGTTGTTATTTTGTCTTCCGGATCTTCTGTCTCTGCTAAAATTTTAAATGATGACGGGCTTCTTTTTTTTAATTTCCGGGCCGACCGGATGCGCCAGATTGTCCGTGCCTTTACCGATCCTTCTTTTATGTTTTTCACCAGAAAAACATTTCCCTCTATTCTCACGCCGGTCTGCATGACCCTTTATGATGAAAAATTTGCCCTGCCCGTGGCCTTTCCAAATGAGAACCCTTCAAATACCCTGGGCGAGGTCATCAGCAGGCATGGATATATCCAGCTTCGCATCGCGGAAACGGAAAAATACGCTCATGTCACCTATTTTTTCAACGGTGGCGTTGAAACGCCTTTTGCCGGTGAAGAACGGAAGCTGATCCCTTCTCCACGGGAAGTGGCCACTTATGATCTTAAACCCCAGATGAGCGCTCCAGCCGTGACCGACGAGCTTGTTTCCCGAATCCTTCAAAAAAAATATGATTTTGTTGTTGTTAATTTTGCCAACATGGACATGGTGGGCCACACCGGCGTTTTTGACGCCGCGGTGACGGCCTGTGAAACCGTTGATTCGTGCGTTGGAAAAATCGTTCCTCCTTTTTTAAATTACGGCGGCGTGGTTTTTATTACGGCGGATCACGGCAATTCAGAGCAGATGGTGGATGATAAAGGTTCCCCTTTTACCGCCCACACCACCAATCCGGTTCCTTTTATATTAATCGGCCTAAACCAGAAAAATATATCCCTTTCAGAAGGTAAACTGGCGGATATCGCACCCACGATTCTTACCGTCATGGGAATAAATATTCCAAGCCAGATGACGGGAACACCCCTTTTAAATACGCCATAATTTAACCAATTGCTGTTTATAAAAACCGGGTTTTCAACACCCTTATTTTATAAAATTTATAATCCTATTTTTTTAATTTTTAAAATTCATTTCTGGTGAAAATATAAATTTAAAATAAATAAATAATTTTAATGTGTTTAATAAATTATAAACATTATTGACCTTATATTTTAATATTTGTTTTTACTTTTATTTATTTAATTAATTTTAATTCAGACCCTCTTTTTGTTTTAAAAAAAATCTTGATTTTTAATGATATTTTCATTGAAAAAATTTTAATTTACCACTAGACTCGATATGAAATTTCAAAGACCGGCATAATTTCATAACTCTTTAATTTTATTTAAAGGTTAAACCATGAAAATTTCCATTGAAAAAAAAGACATCATTGAGATGCTGGCAAATGTTCAGGGAATTGCGGGAAAGAGGTCAAGTCTTGCCATTACGGAAAATATTGTAATTAAAACCAACAAAAAAAGCATATCCGTATCGGCAACGGATATTGAAACCGGTTTTGAAGGAACCTATCCGGCCCAGGTTCTTGAAGATGGTATAGTTGCTATAAATGCCAGATATTTTTATGATATCGTAAAAAAGGTAGAGACCGACACCCTTTATGTAAAAGAAGAAAAAAAACAGTGGATTCAAATTTCCGACACGGAAGATGGAGGCCGGCTTAAATACAATATAATGGGAGGAAATCCTGAAGATTTTCCTCAACTTCCAAGAATGTCAAATGTTTCTTATATTGAGGTGGCTTCTGCCGATTTCAGAACCATGATTTCCTGGGCAACATTGATAGGCGTCAGCGGAACGGAAAAAAGGGCCCACGTCATAGGGTCAAATCTGGAATTTATTGAGGATGGTGAAATAAAAAAAATTCGAATGGTTTCAACGGATGGGAAAAGACTGACAAAAACCGAATATCCCTACCAGATAGAAAAAAAGGAAGTTGAAGAAAAGAAAGTCATATTACCCAAAAAAGCACTCAATGAACTTTTTAAATTTTTAAAAGAAGAAGGAACTATCCATATAGGGGTAAAGGATAATTATTTTATCGTCAAAAACAAAAATGAAACGGTTTATATAAATCTGTTAAGCGGGGAATATCCGGATTTAAAAAATTTGTTTTCTGACAGCACGGGAAGAACAATTATCCGTTTAAACAGAAAAAAATTTAAAGACATGCTGGAACGCATGGCGATTCTGACCTCTGAAAATTATAAAGGGGTTATTTTTAATTTTGAAAAAGAGCTTCTTACCATCAATGCGGAAAATCCGGAAAAGGGGGAATCTTTTGAATGTATGAATATTGTTTATGATAAAAAACCAATAAAAATAATGTTTAATCCGGAGTATTTTATAGATGCGGCAAACCTGATTGAAGATGATGAAATGGAACTGAAAATAAAAGAGGAACAGGCCCCCTGCATCATCTGCGGCGCCGGTCATCCTGAAAACATAAACATTATAATGCCGATGAAACTCTAATGGTAAAAAACGAAAATAAAGACACATACAACGAGAGCAGTATTAATGTGCTGGAAGGTCTTGAACCGGTCCGAAAAAGACCCTCCATGTATATTGGAAACGTTGATAAAGAGGGTCTTCATCACCTGGTCTATGAGGTGGTGGATAACAGCATAGACGAGGCAATGGCCGGGTTTTGTGATTTTATTCATGTGGTGATTCATAAAGACAACAGCGTCAGCGTCCTGGATAATGGACGCGGAATTCCCGTTGGCATCCATGAAAAGGAACACGCGCCGGCGGTTGAGGTTGTGCTGACAAAACTTCATGCCGGCGGAAAGTTTGATAACAGCAACTACAAGGTATCCGGCGGCCTTCACGGCGTGGGTATTTCCGTTGTCAACGCCCTTTCATCGTTTCTTGAGGTTAATGTTTACAGGGACGGAAAGATTTATAAGCAGACCTTTGCGAAAGGCCAGAAAACAAGCGAACTCCAGGTTATAGGAGAAACGACCCAGCGGGGAACCAAAGTAACCTTCAGGCCGGACACCGAGATATTAAAGACGGACAATTTCAGTTTTGACACACTGAGCCGCCGGTTGCGGGAGCTGGCTTTTCTGAATAATGGCGTGCGGATCAAGATAGACGACACCCGTTCTGATGAATCCAACGAGTTTTTTTATGAGGGGGGTCTGGCCACCTTTGTGACCTACCTCAACCGGGCCCACACCGTACTTCACAAACCGATTTATATTTCCGGCGAAAAAAATGACGTCCAGATAGAGGCGGCCATTCAGTATAACGACAGCTATTCGGAGACCATGTATTCTTTTGCCAACAACATCAACACCGTGGAAGGCGGATTTCACCTGATCGGTTTTAAAGGGGCGCTGACCCGGTCCATCAATCAGTACGCCGCCGGCCTTGGTCCGGCCAAAAAGAATGGCGACAAGATCACAGGGGATGACGTCCGGGAAGGGTTGACGGCCATCATCAGCGTGCGCATACGCAATCCCCAGTTTGAAGGCCAGACCAAGACCAAGCTGGGTAACAGTGAAGTAAAGGGATATGTGGACTCCCTTGTTTATGAAAAACTGAATGTGTTTTTAGAAGAAAACCCGGGAGTAGGTAAAATCATCATCAGAAAGGCAACGGAAGCGGCCCGGGCGCGCGATGCGGCTAAAAGGGCGAGAGATGTTATCCGCACTCAGGGCTCCCTTCTGGATTCCACGCTTCCGGGAAAACTGGCTGAATGCCAGTCTTCCGATCCATCTGAAAGAGAGCTTTTCCTGGTTGAGGGTGATTCCGCCGGCGGATCCGCCAAACAGGGAAGGGATCGCCGGTTTCAGGCCATTCTTCCGCTTAAAGGGAAAATTTTAAACATCGAAAAAGCCCGGTTTGATAAAATTTTAAAAAGCGAGGAAATAAAAAACATTATTACGGTTCTGGGCACCGGCGTGGGCAGTGAGGAGTATAATATAGACAAAATCAAGTATCACAAGGTCATCATCATGACCGACGCCGACGTGGACGGCTCTCATATCCGTACACTGCTTTTAACCTTCTTTTTCCGCCAGATGCAGGACCTGATAAAAAGCGGGTACCTTTATATTGCCCAGCCGCCGCTTTTTAAAGTGGGAAAAGGAAAGAAAGAGGCCTACATCGAAAGCGAATCCCAGCTCAAGGACTTTTTTATTAAAAACGCCTGCGATAAACGTTATGTAAAAACGGAAAAGAAAAAGATTGAAGATCATGAGCTGTATATTTTCCTTTGCGATCTTTCGGAATTTGTAACTGAAATGGCCGGCCTCAAGCGAAGGGGCTACAGCGCAAAACTGATAGAGACGCTGGTTAAGGAAAAGGTCAGGGACAAGGCTTTTTTGCAGGACAAGGCCCGGGTGACGGACCTTCACAGGGTGCTTTCGGAAAACGGGTGTTTGGTGGACGATATTGTTTATAACACCGAAAAAGAGATGTATGAGTTTCTGGTGACCATTCCCGTCCACGAGGATGTGGATGATGCGGTCAACGGCGCGGCGAAAAAAGACATTAAACCCGTCAAGATCGGCCGCAACCTTATTTATTCAAACAAATACCAGAACATTCTGGTTCTATCGGAAAAAATCGCGCCGTACAATGAAGCACCCTTCACGGTTTATAACAGCGAGACCGATCAGGAGGAAGCCCGGTTTGACAATATCCGGGCGTTGTATCAGCACATGGAGGAACAGGGAAAAAAGGGGGTTGTTTTTCAGCGGTACAAAGGTCTGGGTGAAATGAACGCCGACCAGCTGTGGAATACCACCATGGATCCGGCCGGCAGAAAGCTGCTTCAGGTCACCATTGATGATGCCGCCGAGGCGGACGCTATTTTTACCCTGCTGATGGGCGACGTGGTGGAGCCCCGCAAGCAGTTTATTCAGGAAAACGCCCTGGAGGTGGAAACCCTCGATATTTAATCATCCGGCAAGACGGTACGGGGTAAGGTTTAAAAATCAATGGTTCCCGGGGTCCGGGGAAAGGCGATTACGTCCCGGATGTTGGTCACGCCCGACAGCAGCATTAAAAACCGCTCAAACCCCATGCCAAACCCGCTGTGGACCACCGAGCCGAAACGCCTGGAATCCAGATACCAACCGTATTTTTCTTTTGAAAGACCGCTGTTTTTCATCTGCCGTTCAAGCATGTCCAGTCGCTCTTCCCGCTGGCTGCCGCCGATCAGCTCCCCGATGCGGGGCACCAGCAGATCCATGGCAGCCACGGTCTGGCCGTCGCCGCTGACCCGCATGTAAAACGGTTTCAGTGTTCTTGGATAGTCGTACACAAAGACCGGTTTTTTAAAAAAGGTTTCCGCCAGAAAGCGCTCATGCTCTGTTTGAAGATCCCTGCCGTATTCAGGGGTAAAGGCAAAGGAGACGCCGGCCCGGCAGAGGATCTCGATGGCCTTTTTGTAAGAAATTCGCTCAAAGTCGGAAGAGATGATGTTGTCCAGGGTGGCGTAAAGGGAAGGATCCACGAAGCGGGCAAAAAGATCCAGGTCCTGGCTGGCGTTTTGCAGCATGTGGCCGAGGGTCTGCTGAACAAAGGTCTGCGCGAACGCCATGTTCTGTTCAAGGTCACAGAACGCCATTTCCGGCTCGACCATCCAGAATTCGGCCGCGTGGCGGGCCGTGTTGGAGTGCTCGGCCCGGAACGCCGGACCGAAGGTGTAAACATTGCCCAGGGAAAGGGCGAACATCTCCACCGCCAGCTGGCCGGATACGGTGAGAAAGACCTCTTTGTCAAACAGGGGAGAGCCGTCTTTGTCTGGCCGGCGGGCTTCGGAAACGGCGAACAGTTCGCCGGCGCCTTCGCAGTCCGAGCTGGTCAGAATGGGGGTGTGAATATGGAAAAAACCGTGACCCCGTAAAAAGGAATGAATGGCGAAGCTGGCCTCGGATCGCAGCCGGAACATGGCGCCGTACTTGTTGGTGCGGGGCCGCAGGTGGGCCAGGGCGCGGAGAAATTCGTCTGAATGCCGTTTTTTCTGCAAAGGATAGGTTTCGTCGGTCCGGTTGAGAATGTCGATGCGCCGGGCCGCCAGTTCCCACGGCTGGCCTTTGGCCGGAGAAGCGACCAGGTCGCCATCGGCCGAAACCGCGGAGCCGGAGAGGATTGTCTGGACCTGAGTAAAGTTTTCCAGGGCCGGCGTTGCCACCACCTGAAGGCTCTGAAGGCAGGAGCCGTCGTTGATTTCCAGAAACGAAAGGCCTTTTGAGTCCCGCCGGGTTTTGACCCAGCCCTGGACCCGTACGTCCGGGACGGGGTTTTGTGATTGCAAAAGATGTAGTATTCTTGTCTGGTTCATGGTTATATAGCCGCCTTTAAGCAAAGGTTTGGAGTTGTATCATGCGGTCCGATTCAATTTACAGCATTCTGCCGATGGTCCGTAAGCCCAGTTCTTATCTGGGCAATGAGATCAACAGCATTAAAAAAGATCCGACAGGCGTCGACCTGTTTGTGGCCCTGTGTTTTCCCGATCTTTATGAAATCGGCACATCCCATTTCGGGCTTCAGATTTTATATCACTTACTGAACCGAAACAAGCGGATAGCGGCCGAGCGGGTCTTTTCACCGGCACCGGACATGGAGGCCCGGCTGCGCGCGTCCGGCCTTTCCGCCTTTTCCATGGAGAGCCGGCGGCCCCTGGAAAAATTTGACATCATCGGGTTTTCGCTCCTTTATGAACTCAACTACACCAATGTTCTGACGCTGCTAAGCCTTTCCGGCATTCCGTTTTATGCGAGCCAGCGAGGTCCGGAACACCCACTGGTGATTGCCGGGGGGCCCTGCGCCTTCAACCCGGAACCGGTAGCGGACTTTTTTGACGCCATGGTCATCGGTGACGGTGAGGAGGCCGTGGAAACCATGAGCCGGTACTGGCTGGAGGCAAAGCAGGCGGGCGCGCTCATGGACAGGGCCGCGCTTCTGGACCGGTGGTCCACCATCAGGGGCGTTTATGTACCTTCGCTGTTCAAGACGGCGTTTGACCCAAACGACCGTCAGCTTCTGGCGCCCGTAAAAAAGGATTACGCCTGCGTTACCCGGGCGGTGATTCCGCGGCTGACCGAAGCCGACTTTCCCGACACGCCGGTGGTCCCTTACGGAAAGCCGGTTCACGATCGCCTGCGCCTGGAAATCGCCAGGGGCTGCACCAAGGGCTGCCGGTTCTGCCAGGCTGGCATGATTTATCGTCCTGTTCGCGAACGGTCGGCGGACGAGCTTCTGACCATGGCCCGGCGGGCGCTGGACGCGACGGGGTATGAGGAGCTCTCCCTGCTGTCGCTGAGCACCGGCGACTACAGCCGGCTGCAATACCTTCTGGAGCGACTGATCACGGCCCATGGACAGCAAAACATGGCCGTTTCCGTGCCGTCGTTTCGGGCCGGATCGCTGAGCCACCAGGAAATGGGCCTGATTCAAGCGGTGCGAAAAACCGGATTTACCATTGCCCCGGAGGCCGGCACCCAGCGGCTGCGGGACGTGATCAATAAAAACATCACCGAAGAAGAGATCGTTCAAACCGTTTCAGACGCCTTTGGCCTGGGGTGGAACCTGATCAAGGCCTATTTCATGGTGGGCCTGCCCACGGAAACTGAAGCGGATCTGGAGGGCATCGTTTCCCTTGTTCGGCGCCTGTCCCGGATCAAGGGGGCCGGAGGCCGGGGCACAAAGATTCATGTGAGTGTGGCCACCTTTATTCCCAAGGCCCATACGCCCTTTCAATGGGAGCCCCAGATACCCGTTGAACAGGCCAGGGACCGCATATTCATGCTCAAGCAGCGCCTTGAGTCCGGGAAAATCGGCTTTAAGTGGCAGAACCCGGAGACCAGCCTGCTGGAAGGGTTGTTTGCCAGGGGAGACCGGCGCCTGTCGGCCTTGATTGAGGCCGCCTGGCGCAAAGGGTGCAGGTTTGACGGGTGGAGCGACAGCTTTAATTTTACCGCGTGGCGGCAGTCCGCTGAAGAGATTGGCCTGGACATCGGGCGATACACCACCCGGAAGCGGAGTGTGGACGAGCCGCTTCCCTGGGACCATGTGGTTGCGGGCGTGACAAAGGCGTTTCTGGAAAAAGAGCGGATAAACGCCGGTTTGGCCATCCTTACCCCGGACTGTCGGACTCAGGCATGCAGCGGCTGCGGCGTGTGTGACTTTAAAACCCTTGAACCCCTGCTGTCGCCGGAGCCCGGGGTCGTGCCGACGGAACCGGCGCGGAACGGACTTTCCCGGGGATCGACCCAGGATCCGCAGGTGAGCCTGGAGCTGGTGTATTCTAAAACGGAAGATGCCCGGTTTTTCGGTCACCTGGAGTTTATCGGTATTCTGACCCGGGCGATCCGCCGGGCAAAAATTTCCATGGTGTTTTCCCATGGGTTTCATCCCAAACCCAGAATTTCTTTTTCAGATCCGCTTCCCGTGGGCCTGGAAAGTGAAGGAGAGAGGCTCTGGATAACCGTCAGCGGCCCCGTGGAGCCGGCCTCGCTTCTGGAAAAGCTTAATCGCCAGATGCCCGGCGGCATCGTTTTTCATGAATGCCGGGTTGCGGGCCCCAAAAAAGAGCGGGCACTGGCCGGAACGGGCCCGGTCGTGTACCGGGTTTCCATGAACGAGGATGTGTTTTGTCAGGAATGTGTGGACCGGTGGCGGGAGGAGCGGGTTTCCGGGGAGAATGCCCGGCCGGATGCTCTGCCGGGGATCGATATCGCCGTTCTGGATTCCCGGACCGTGCTTTTGAAAATTGGAGAAGCCGGTAAAAAGCAGCCGTCCGTGTATAAACTCATTTCAGATGTTTTTGGCGTCGACGAGGCGGTTGTGCTTCAGGGGCGGGTTGTGAAGCAGGCTGCTTTATAATAAGATGACGATGTCGGCCGAAGTCCGCGGCCCCGGTTTTACGAAGCGGTTTAACAAAAGAAAAGAAAGCGTCCATGTCTAAAGAACTGATCATCAACGCCACGGAAAACGAAACACGGGTGGCCCTTCTGGAGGACGGGGTTCTGGCGGAGTTCTTCATGGAGAGGGGCAACCACCTGAACATTTCCGGCAATATTTACAAGGCACGGGTCAACCGGGTACTGCCGGGTATGCAGGCCGCCTTTGTGGATATCGGCCTGGACCAGGCCGCCTTTATTTATGTAACCGACGTATTTACTGAAGCCTCCAGGGAGTTTGAAAATATTTTCAACGAGACCGTGGAGGAGACGGACCCCGCCGGAACCGGTGCCCGGGACAAGGAGTTTGAAGCCCCGGCCCCGCCGCCGGTCGCGGATGTCAGCATTGAAGATCTTCTGGCCGAAGGCCAGGAGATTCTGGTTCAGGTTTCCAAGTCGCCCATCGGCAGCAAGGGCGCACGTATCACCACCCGCATCTCTTTGCCGGGACGGTTCCTGGTGCTGATGCCCACCGTGGATCACGTGGGCGTTTCCAAGCGCATCATCGACGACAAGGAGCGGCAGCGGCTCAAGGAGATGGTGGTGGCGCAGCGCAGGGAGCCGTTCGGTTTTATTGTCCGGACCGCCGCGGAGGGAATTGAAAAGGAGAAGCTCGAAAAAGAGATGCTGCTCCTGGTCAACCTGTGGCAGAAAATACAGAAACGGTTTGCCTCGGCTTCGGCCCCGGCCCTGCTGCACCGGGACATGACGGTCTCTCTTCGGGCGGTCCGGGACTATCTGACGCACGAGGCGGACCGGGTGGTGGTGGATTCAGACTATGTATATAATGAAATTATCACCTTTCTCGATGAAATCATGCCACGGATGAAGGCGTCGGTGGAGCGGTACACGGGCAGCGAGCCGGTTTTTGACGCCTATAACATTGAAGGGGACGTGTTTCGGTCCCTGAAAAAAAAGGTGTGGTTGAAGTCGGGCGGGTATATCATCATTGAGCCTACGGAGGCCCTGGTGGTTATTGACGTGAATACGGGCGGCTATGTGGGAAAGCACAATTTTGAAGAGACCGTGTTTAAGACCAACCTGGAGGCGGCCCGGGAAATCGCCTACCAGATACGCCTGAGAAATCTGGGCGGCATCATCATTATTGATTTTATCGACATGGCCAGAGAGTCTAACCGGGAAAAGGTGTTTGCCGCGCTAAAGGAGTTTCTGGAAAAAGACAAGAGCAAGACCACTATTCTTCCCTTTTCAGAACTGGGCCTGATTCAAATGACACGGAAGCGGACCCGTAATTCGGTGGCCCGCATGCTGTGCGAGCCCTGTTTTTATTGCAACGGCGACGGATACCTGCTTTCCCGGCAGACCATCTGTTTTAATATTTACCGGGAAATCCTTCGGGAGGCCCAGGACCTGTCCGGCGAGAAAGTAACGGTAAAGGTTCACCCGGACATTGCCGAAATGCTCCACGGCGAAGAGAGCCGTATTATTACCAGCCTGGAGGAGGACCTGGGCCGGCAGATCATTATTTATCCCATGCCCAAGTTTCACATTGAACAGTTTGAAATAGAAGAGATTTTATAAAACCCGGCACCGACCGCCCCGGAAAAGGATTCAGAGCAGGGGCCTTTTTGGGCTTGACAAGGTGCAAGTTATATGTTTTGTTCTACGGGTTTATCTCCCAGGCAAAGGGCCTGGATGGTCGGCTTGACGCGAACAAGAACCGGTGACGGCCACAGGAAGCGCGTTCAAGATTTATAAAGAAGAAGGCAGCCGGAGGAAAAAGCCGGGGCCAGAGGTGCCGTCACAACACGAGGTGGTATTATGAAGCAGACATTTCAGCCAAGCAGATTAAAACGAGCCCGGAACCATGGGTTCAGAAAACGGATGGCCACAAAGCAGG
The DNA here is from genome assembly GCA_049320925.1 of Thermodesulfobacteriota bacterium. GTDB lineage: Bacteria > Desulfobacterota > Desulfobacteria > Desulfobacterales > Desulfosudaceae > Desulfosudis. Next base: position 20,968 of record JBMORB010000061.1, read on the forward strand.
GCCGGCTTGTCATCAAGCGAAGGAGGGTAAAGGGAAGAAAACGGCTGACCATGGTTTAGGGAAAAGGAGCCAAAAGACGCTTAAGTAGTCAGACAGAAAGAGAAAAGGGGCGGGCGCGGCGGATGTTTTGCATCGTCCCTGCGCGGATGGCGGACCGGGGTACAGGCAGTCACACCCGAAGAGGTATTGTGCCAGATTACCGTTTCAGAAAAAGCGATCGCCTGTTAAAGCGATTCGAGTTCACCGAGATCATTGCCTCCGGCAGGACCCTGCATTCAGACTGTTTTCTCGCTGGGATAAAAACGGGCCGCGCCGAAAAGATCCGGCTGGGAATAACCGTTTCAAAAAAAGTCGGCAAGGCGACACGGCGAAGCAGGATCAAGCGACATATCAGGGAATATTTCAGGCTGCATCGGCACCGGCTTTCGGGGAGCTGGGACATCAACGTTATTGCAAAGAAAAAAGCGGCGGCAGCGGCTCCGGAAGATCTGCGGGTCTCTCTGGAAGCGCTCTTTAATAAGTCATCAAAGGTGTTCCCATCAAACAGGTAATAATGATTTTAATAAAAGGGTATCAACTGGTGCTTTCGCCCCTTTTGGGGCCGGCGTGCCGGTTTTACCCCAGCTGTTCCCAGTATGCCTATGAGGCCGTGTCCCGGCATGGTGTTGTAAAGGGCCTGTTTCTCGCCGCCAAACGCATTGCCAGGTGCCACCCCTTTCATGCCGGAGGATATGATCCGGTTCCATAGGCACCCGCTTTTTGTCTGAACCAGACGCATCTTAAATCCATTCTCCTTTTGAACAATCAGCAACCAACCACACAGTGGCGGCCGCCGATGCCGCGTGCGCCAATCCTTTATTGCAGATAAAAAGGCAAGGGCCGCCCTTCTGTGCTTCATGAGTCAGGAAACATCTTATGGAACAGGTTCGATTGATACTGGCAGTGGTGTTGTCCATTCTGGTGCTGCTGGTGTGGCAGTTTTTTTTCGTGGTCCGGCCGGAACAGCCGGCCGGTCCTGAGGCCCAGCCGCCCAAGGGAATCAGCGGGAGCGGTCCCGTTGAAACAGCCGTCACGCAGACGCCGCCGGCCGCCGCTCCGGAGGCCGCCGGCGACGTCGAATCTACGGTGGCGGTAACGCCAGAGGAGGCCGGAGCACCGGTCTTTGTGGAAACAGACCTGTATTCGGCCGTGATTTCCGGCAATGGTGCCCATTTATCGGAGTTTGTGTTAAAGCGGTACCGGGAAACAAACGACCCCAAGTCTTCGCTTAAGGCGTTGGTTTCAAAAGAAAACGCTACTGGAACGCTTCTGGTGAGCATGGAGGGAGCCGGGCTGGACCGCATGGAGAGCGGCGCCTATATGTCGGATGCCGGACCTGATCCGGTGACGGTTGCCAACACCCCCCGGACCATTACCTTTTCCCGGCATTTTGCCGGGGGCGTGGTCGTGGACAAGTCCTACACGTTTGTTCCGGACAGCTACATGGTCGGCCTGGACATCACGGTGAAAAACGGCGCAGCCGCGCCCCTGTCGGGAAGCCTGGCCGTAACCCTGGCCCGCTATTTCGCGGATGACAAGGCCCAGTTTGTGTTTGAAGGACCCAGCGCGCTTGTAAACGGGGACCTGGAAGAGATCAAGCTGGACGACATTAAAGAAAAAGGAGCCGTTTCCGGCCATCTGGGCTGGATTTCCATTCAGAACCGGTATTTTATGGAGGCCCTGATTCCATCCACTCCGGCCGAGGGGGTCATGCGTCTTGCCCGGACCCCGGAACAGATGGTCACCGCCACTTACCTTCAGCCGGCGGAAACCGTTGCGGCCGGAGGCAGCCGCACCTGGCGGTTTACCGTTTTCATGGGGCCCAAGAGCGTTGACCTGCTTCGAAAAGCCGGCCATGACCTTGACAGGGCGGTCAACTTCGGCTGGTTTGACTTCATCGCCCGGCCCTGCCTCTGGCTGATGAACTTTCTTTACCGGTTTATTCCCAACTACGGAATCGCGATTATTATCATTACCATTTTATTCAAGGTGATTTTCTGGCCACTTGGCAACAAGAGCTATAAATCCATGGCGGACATGAAACGGCTTGCTCCGCTGATGGCGGAAATCCGGGAAAAATACAAGGATGACAGGAAAAAAATGAACGAGGAGGTGATGAACCTGTACCGGACTTATAAGATCAACCCGCTGGGCGGGTGCCTGCCGATTCTTGTTCAGATTCCCGTGTTTTTCGCCTTTTACCGCATGCTCTACCAGTCCATAGAGCTTCGACACGCCCCGTTTTTTCTGTGGATTGACGATTTGTCGGCGCCGGACCGGCTTTTTCACTTCGATATTGCCCTGCCCCTGATCGCGCCGCCGGTTGGCATTCCCGTGCTGACGATTGTCATGGGCGCCACCATGCTGATTCAGCAAAAGCTTCAGCCGCCGATGGGAGACCCCGCCCAGGCGAAGATCATGATGCTGATGCCGATCTTTTTTACCTTTATTTTCATCAACTTCCCATCGGGGCTGGTGCTTTACTGGCTTGTAAACAATGTTATTTCCATTTTCCAGCAGTACTACATTACACGGAAAAACACATAGACGCGGAGGATGGCATGACCTCTTTAACGGAATTTGAAGGCAAAAATATTGATGCGGCCCTGGAAAAAGCCAGCAGCGCCCTCAATATACCCATAGATAAACTGCGGTATGACGTGATTTCCGCCGGTTCCAGCGGTATTTTCGGTCTGGTGGGCGTAAAAAGCGCCCGGATTCGCATTATCAACGCGCCCAAAGAGGAGGGCAGGGGCCGCCATGTGCCGGAAGAGGACCGGCAGGAGATTCTGTCCATGCTGGACGAGGCTTTTGCCGACCCGAAGAAGGAAACAAAGGAGCCAAAGGGGCCGAAGGAAAAAAAGGAGCCGAAGGCAAAGGCAAAAACCCGGTCGGAGCGGCCGGAAAAAGCTCATGACCCGGCGGAAAAATTCCGGAAGGCAAACCGGCCGGAACCGTCCCCGAAATCCGTCGAAATGCAGAGCCCGGCAGTGGATGAGCCGGAAGACGACGACGAGGCGGAAGCGTGGGTGGAGCCGGAAGTCTCGGCGGACAAGCCCGGCGTGGAAGTAAATGAGACGGACCTGACCCAGGCCCGGGACGTGCTGGTAAAAATGCTGGAAAATATTACCGAGGATGCCGTGGTCAAGGTTTCCTGCGGAAAGGACATGGCCCATTTTTCCGTGGAGGGCGGCAATGCCTCCGTGCTGATCGGAAAGCGGGGGAAAACGCTGAAAGCCATGCAGCATATTGTTGAAAAAATGGTGAAAAAAGCGATGGGAGAGTCGGTGGACGTGCGTGTGGACGTGGAGGGCTACCTGGAAAAAAGAGAAACCTCCTTAAAGGGTCTGGCCTCTAAGCTGGCCGAAAAAGCCCGCCAGACCGGCAAGCCCACCACCATCAGCCGCATGGACGCCTATGAGCGTAAAATTATTCACGATGCCCTGCGGGCGGACCGGAGTGTTAAAACCCGCAGCGTGGGCGCCGGCGACTTTCGGAACGTGGTGATTCATCCCGGCGGGAAAAAGCTGCAGCGGAAAAAGACGGTGCGGTAGTTTCCCGGCAGAAGGCCGGACGCCCGGGCGGGCAAAGGTAAAAGGATGAACCGATCCACCATAGCGGCCGTTGCAACACCACTGGCGCCGGGAGGCATCGGCATCGTTCGGCTTTCCGGGCCCAGGGCCGTGGAAATCGCCCTTTCCGTGTTCCGGCGGCAACGGGAACCGGACGCCGGAACACCATTGACGGCAGAGGCGGTGGTCTCACACCGCCTCTATCACGGGTATGTGTGGGATGGCCCGGCCCTGATCGACGAGGTGCTGCTGGCGGTGATGAAGTGCCCCCGGTCCTACACCGGCGAGGATGTGGCCGAGATTCATGCCCACGGCGGGCCGGTGGTGGTGGAAACCATTCGAGACCTGGCCCTGAAAAACGGCGCGGTTCTGGCCGAACCGGGGGAGTTCACCCGGCGGGCCTTTGTAAACGGCCGCATTGATCTGACCCAGGCCGAGGCCGTGGCCGACATGATCGAGGCGGCTTCCGCCGACCAGGTCATGGCGGCGGCGGCCCAGATGTCGGGCCGGCTCAGGCGCGACATCCTGCCCCTCAAAGCCTTTCTGGATGATCTGCTGACTCAACTGGAGGCCGCCACCGAGTTCGAGGACCAACTGGGAGACGTTTTTGACCCTGACCGCGCCCGCGAGCTGCTTTCGGGAACCGTCCTGCCCGTCCTGGAAGATCTGGCGGCCCAATACCAGGACAGGGAAAGCATCCGGTCCGGCGTCGGCGTGGTTATTGCCGGGGCTCCCAACGCGGGAAAGTCGACCCTGCTCAATCGTCTTCTGGGAACCGACCGGGCCATTGTTTCCAATATTCCCGGCACCACCCGGGACCTGGTGGACGGCCGCGTGTGGATGGCGGGCCGGCCGTTTGTTTTTACCGATACGGCAGGAATCGGGCGTGGCGCCGGTGATGCCGTGGAGGCCATGGGAATGGACCGGGCGTATCAGGCCCTGGACCGGGCCGACATGGTGCTGTTCGTGGTGGACGCCGCCGCCGGCGTTTCACCGGAAGCGGTGGCCGTTTTTGAGCGATTCGCGTCAAAACCCCGCGTTGTGGCGATCAACAAAAGCGACCTGCCCGAAGCGAAACGGTTTGAGCTGCCTGTCCAATGGTCGGAAGCCGCTCCCGTGGTCCGCATTTCCGCCCTTCACGGCCAGGGAATAGAGGGTCTTTGGCGGCTGCTGGCCAGACTGGCCGGAGAGATGCCGGCCCCGAAGGATGCGCGCCTTTTTAATCCCCGGCACCGGGTCGCCCTGGCGTCCTGTCGCGCGGCGGTGGCCGCCGCCATAGACGGTATTGCCCACAAGGTTCCGGCGGACCTGGTGGCCATGGATGTGCGGGAGGCCGGACGGCTTCTGAGCGAGGTGACCGGGGAGACCGCCGGCCCTGATTTGCTGGACGCTGTTTTTGGCAGGTTCTGTGTCGGCAAGTAGCGGACGGTCCGCAGTCCGCGCCTCAGGAGCCGGCCCCCGCCCGGAAGGATGTTTCACGTGAAACAGGCCGCGGGGTTGTTTAATTTCGGAACATGCTTATGTTCAAACAACTGGCGGGGCCCTGAAGGGGCAATCCGGCAGAAGGAGAGAAGATGGATTTTGATTTTACCCCCTACTTTGCAAAGTACGAAGCGCTGGTACACATGGTCGATGGTATTTTTGACCGGGTGAAAAGCGAATATCCGGCGTGCGTCAACTGTCAAAAAGGGTGTTCGGAGTGCTGTTTCGCCCTTTTTGATCTTACGCTGATCGAGGCGATCTACCTGAACCACAAGTTCAACCAGGTTTTTGGGAAAGACCATCGGATGCTGGAAAAAGCCAACCGGGCCGACCGTCAGGTGTACAAGCTCAAAAAAAGGGCTTACCAGGACCATGAAAAGGGGAAAAACGAGGTGGCCATTCTGGCTGAAATGGGTAAGGAGCGGGTGCGATGCCCCCTGCTCAACGACCGGGAGATGTGCGACCTGTATGATGTCCGGCCGATTACCTGTCGCATTTACGGAATTCCCACGTCCATTTACGGTATGAGTCATACCTGCGGCAAAAGCGGGTTCGAGGCGGGTGGAAAATACCCCACGATCAACATGGACAAGATTCATGCGCAGCTTTACGGTATCTCCCAGGAGATTGTCGAGGCGATAAAGACAAAATACAACCGGATGGGGGAGATGCTGGTGCCGGTTTCCATGGCGCTGCTGACCGATTATAACGATGTGTATTTCGGGTTCAGGGAAGACGCGGCGGAGACCGGGACCGAAGGCAGGGAGAAAACATGATGGACAGGTTTACCCCGGAGGAAGAGGCCGGACGGAAAAGGGCCATTTTTGACGGCATGTCCCCGCGCAGCCAGCAGCGGATTTTAAAAAAGGGCTATGACAAGTGGGACCCGTTTCAGGCCCCCAACGACCCCATTGACCTGCGGAAGGACAAAACCCGGCGCACCAGCCAGGTGCTGATCCGGGAGTTTCTCCAGACCCTGAAAGCGGATACCTACAGCACCCAGTACGCCCGGGGCGCGTTTGAGCTGTGCCTGGGGATCATCAACGAAGAGGAGCGGTTTCTGGGCATGTTCGCCTTTGCCTGCTGGTACCGGGCCCTGCTGGAAAAAGAGGGGATAGATATTTTTGAAAACCGGTGAAGCCGAATCCGTTGCCGCGGCGGCGGCCCGGATGGTAACGGAGGCCGACACCCGGCTGACCTGCCGGCATGTGATACAGGCGGTGTCCGAAACCTGCGGAGAAAGCCGGAGGACGGTAAGAGCGGTTATCAGCGGCCTGGTGGAAGCCGGTGTCCTTCGGTTTGCCCAGGACTGCGGCACCTGTTTTCTGGAAAAAAACTACAGCGGCTGTGTAGCGCTTTCACCGCACGTGACCGTGGCCCCTCCCCGGGTGCCGGTGACGCCGGAACACGGGTGCGCGGTGGTCCGGCTGATGCCCGGCGTCTCTTTTGGAGACTGCCGCCACCCCACCACGCGTCTTTCCGTTCGGGCGCTGGACTTTTTCTTAACGGAACGGCCGAAGGACGGGCCTCCTTGCGTCTCCGGCCTTGATATCGGCACCGGATCCGGCATTCTGGCCCTGGTGGCGGTCCGGCTCGGCGTCGAACGGGTGACAGCCATTGATATTGACCCGTGCGCCAGAAAAGAGGCGGTGGACAACGTGGCCTTAAACGGTTGCTCCGATTGCATTGAGGTTTCCGGCCGCGAACTGGAACAGGTAGAAGGACCGTTTTCCCTGGTGATGGCAAACCTCCGGCTGCCCACCCTGAAACGGTACGCGCCCCGGATTGACAACCTGATGGCGCCGCGCGGCGGCCTGGTGGTTTCCGGCATTCGAACGGAAGAAACAGAAGCCCTGTCCCGGGTCTACGGCGAGCTGGGAACAAAAGTCTGGCAAACGTCTGATGGCGGATGGGCCGCCATGGTGTTTATTAAAAACGGTCCGGAAAACAGAGTTTTCCGGATTTAAAACGAGGTGACATATGACGATTGAAACCAAAGAGCAGTTTCTGGAGCGAATGATGGCCGAGCCCAAGCCCCGTTGTCCCAGTTGCGGGAAAGAGATGGAGGTCTGGGAGGCGCCACTCATGGCCTTCAGCGATGGCCTTGGCTGGGGAACGCCCTATTTGTTTGTCTGTTATAACAACGACTGCCCCACCTATACGCAGGGATGGGCCAATATGGAGCAGAATTATGGCCACAAGGCGTCGTATCGGAACATCTGCTATCCGTTTACCCGGCAGTTTGAAACCATGCCGGTTTTTTCCGATCAGGGCGGCCTGGGTCAGGTGGTGACCGAAGAGACCCTGGCCGAGCAGGAGCGGATCAAGGAGGCGATCAAACAGGGGTTTTCCCTCCTGGCCGGGCTTTATACCACCCGGAGCTGGTATGATGTGCTGACCCTGCTTTTGGACGCCGCCCAGCCCGCCAAGGTGCGGCTCAAGGCCGCCGAGATGGTGGGGGATATCGGCGATCTGGAGGCCATTGAGCCCATGCAAAGCTATAATTTCGGCAACGTGATTTTAAATGAGGCCGCTGCAAAGGCCGTAACCAAGATCCACGAGCGTCATTTCACCATGGAATGCCCACATTGCGCTGAGATTATTAAAAAAAGGGCCAAAGTCTGCAAGCACTGCGGAAAAGAGATTTCTGCGTAACCGAGACCGGCGAAAAAAGCCCGGCTTTCCATCTGCGGAACCGACGGAAAGCCGGGCTTTTTGTGCGAAAAAGCGGGAGGAAGTCTTTTCCCGGGTCAGAAGGCAACGGAAAAGCCTCCGCCGCCGAACACGTCCACATCCTGATCGGGCAGGGTGTCGTTGTCAAAGGCTTCCGTATAGGCGATAAAGGCCGACAGGCTGATGGCGCCGGTCACCGGAACAGCGGTCTTGAGAAAGAAGTTGTAGTCGTACAGGTCATGCTCTCCGTTTGCGGCATAACGGTTGCCCGCATAGCCGGCTGAAGCGCCCAGGCTGAAGCCCACGTTTTTTGGCAGCTCCAGGTCATAGGAAAGACCAGCCGACAGATAATATTCCTCAAGTTCATCATAGTCGTAGTAGATGTTAAGCAGCGCAGAGAGGCCTTTAAACACGGGTATGGATCCGCCGGCGAAAAGCTCGCTGGTCCCCGGGCCGCCGCCCGGAAACAGGTACTCGATGTGCCCCACCGTCATTTCCGCCGGACCCAGGGAAAACCCGTAGGTAAGGGTCAGGTCGATTTCGGAAAATTCGTTATCCTGAGCCAGTGTTCCGCCATAATCGCCCACGTCATAGTTGCCCCAG
>JBMORB010000062.1:0-3918 GCA_049320925.1 Thermodesulfobacteriota bacterium
GAGTCCGATTAACACACTGATACATTCGCCGGATGATTTTTTGGTCTGGCTGCCAACTGCTGGAGCCGGTTTATGAATCTTCTGTATATGATTTATGCGGCCTTTGTGGTTTTTGCCGTTATTACTTTTCTGGCGGTCACACGGATTATCCACCGAAACTCCGTGGTGGCCTTTACCGGCTATGCGATTACTGCCGCCACCACCATCGGCTCCCTGCTGACTTTCGCTTATTTCACGGGAAACTGGAACAACAGACTGGTGCTGGTCGGATCGCTTGCGGGCTACTTTCTGATTCTGGCCATTTTTTATGTAGGATTGATGTATTACGCGGACTCCAGGTTCAAAAAACCCCTTCAGTCCATCATCGCCATCAACAAGGGGATTGCCGAGGGGAACCTGACCGCCCGGCGCCTGGAACTGGATCTTGAGTATGAGATGGCCGAACTGACGGAATCCATTATGGCGACCTGTTCCCGGCTGAGCGGGATCGTATCGGCCATTGCCGCCGACCTGCACGTGCTGACGGAAACCGCCGGCGCTCTGACCGACAAATCCACCCAGATGCAGCAGACCTCGGCCCGGATGAAGGAACAGGCCTCGGGCGTGGCCACGGCCGCCGAGCAGATGAACACCAACCTGATATCGGTATCCTCTTCCGCGGAGCAGTCTTCCCAGAATATCAACCTGGTGGCCGCCGCTTCCGAGGAAATGTCGTTGACGATTAACGAGATCGCCCAGAGCACGGAACGTGCCCGGGCCGTTTCCCATGACGCCACGGCCCAGGCCAACCTGGCCTATGAGAAAATATGGAAACTGGAAAGCAGCGCCGTGGAGGCCGACACGATCATCGAAACCATCAATGAAATCGCCGAACAGACCAACCTGCTGGCCTTGAACGCCACCATCGAGGCGGCCCGGGCCGGTGAGGCGGGAAAGGGGTTTGCCGTGGTGGCCGATGCGGTCAAGCAGTTGGCCGGCCGTACCGGCGCCGCTATCATGGATGTCCGGGGAAAGCTGGATGTCATGGCCGAATCCAGGGCGGAAACCATCTCCAATATTATGGGTATTCAGCGGATCATCACCGGCCTGGACGAGATCGTGTCCGGCATTGCCTCTTCCATCGAGCAGCAGAGCGCCACCACCAAGGAGATCGCGCGGAATATTCAGGAGGCGGACAAGGGGGTCGCGGATATTACCCGGCGGCTGACCGAGACATCATCGGTTTCCCGGCAGGTGACCGCCGATATCTCTCAGCTTTACGCGGCGGTGGATCAGACGCGCAAGGCGGGCGAGGCGGTCAAGGAGATCGGTGACAGGCTGCTGCAGATGGGGGATGATCTTAAGTCCCTGGTGGCCTATTTCCGGGTGTAGCACTAAGGACAAGACCGGCGAAACGGATCAATAAAAGCATGTTTCGGATAATACCCACGGACGATCACCGCCAGGCCCTGAGAATGCGGCGTTCACTGATCGCCCTTTCCGGCTACGCTGTCATCACAATGGGTTCCTCCCTGGTGGCCTCCAGCGGGCTGATCCGGGGCATCAGCCTTCCTTTCCTGGCCCTGTTCATGGGGCTTTTTGTGGCCATGGCCCTGCTTCCCCCGGTGCTGATCCGCAAGGGCGTCAACCTGCGTTTCAAGGACCCCAGCCTGACCCTGCCGCAGCTGCTCCAGGCCATCCTCTTTGTCACGGTTTTCAGCTATTTTTTGACCAGCGAGATTCGCGGCGTCAGCACGGTGCTCTATATCCTGATTTTCGTGTTCGGGACCTTCCGGCTCAAGCTGAGGGAATTCCTGGGTCTGGTGGCTTTGACCGTGGCCCTGTATGGCGGGGCCATGGTCCTGCTGGCGCATTCCCAGCCGGAAGAGGTGTCCACCAAACTGGAAGTCACTCGGTGGGTGATCCTGCTGCTGTCCCTGCTGTGGGTTTCCTACATGGCCAACTATATCGCCAATCTCCGGCGGCGCATCAAGCTCATGGCCAGTTTTGATCCCCTGACCGAAGTTTACAACCGGCGTGAGATTTTTGAAATCCTGGACCGGGAAAAATCCTTTTCCGACCGTTCGGGCATTCCTTTTTCATTGTGCATTCTGGACCTGGATGATTTCAAGGAGGTCAACGACACCTACGGCCACCAGGCCGGCGACAGGGTACTCAAAGCCTTTGCCAGGGCGCTCAAAGAGAACGTCCGCACGGAAGATTACGTGGGACGTTACGGAGGCGAGGAATTCCTGGTGGTGTTTGTCAACTTCGACTGCCGGGACAACAGCGCCACCTGCGTGGCCAGGCTGCTGAACGTGACCCAGCGGCTCACCTTTCCCGGCATTTCCAATGACCTGAAAATCACCACGTCCATCGGCGTTTCCGCCTACAGACCTTCGGAGACGATTGACGCGGTCGTTGCCCGGGCCGACCAGGCCCTTTACGAGGCCAAGGCCGCCGGCAAGAACCGCATCGTCTGCAACGATCCCTGCCGGGCCTGAAGACGGCCCGTGAAAAAGTCCGGCCGTCATATGACGCCCACGGCGTCCTGTTTTACCCATCCCATCTTGTCCTTGCCGAACCGGATGCGGACATAGCCTTCCCTTGTTTTATCGATATCCACACGGCTGCCCGCGTGGAGCACAAACAGCTCGGTCGACAGATCGGAAAAACCCGATTTGACCGATACGGCCCCGGGAAGAATCACACCTTTCGCAAAGGCGTGATCCGCATAGAAGTTGAAAGATGCGGTTGATGCGAACAGCAGGAAAAAGGAAAAAAGAAGGATCAGCAAAAGCCCCGGCACCTGTTTTTTCAACACCCGACGCAGGAAAAGAGCGATCAGGAATGCAATGTTTAAAACCGCCGCGATCCATATCAGCGTATTCTGGCTCAACAGGTAGCGCCAGAAAAAGATATCCCTGAGCACCGGGGCGTCATCCGGCTGGCTGTCTTCCACGTAAGATTGCGCGTATCCCAGATTAAAGGCCAGGTCGGGATCGTGGGGGGCAAGTTTTCGTGCTTTCTCATACCACAGGATGGCCTGGCCGATATTGCCGGTCCTGAAGTAAGCATTGCCCAGGTTGTAGTAAAGGTCTGCGTTTTGAATACCGCTTTCCACGATTTTTGAAAAATGGTCCGCGGCGGTTGCGTATTCACCGTTTTTATATGCCTTTGTCCCATCCAAAAACAGTTGGACGTTTTCCTGCGCATGGCAGGGTACGCCCATGGACGCAAGCGCCAGCATCAGGACAACGGCTGTCAAATATGCGTGTTTCATGGGATCAGCCTCCGGACCACTTCTTTTACTGATTTTAAGAGGTTTTCCTGGGAGCCGGCATTCACGGGGCCGCCGCCGAACCGCGCCTGCTCAATTTTTTCCAGTAGTTCGCATGCCGCGCTGGCCAGGGTTTCGGGGCAGCCGGTCCGGGAAAGAATCTGCCGGGCCTCCTTGTAGGTCAGTGATTCCCCCTTTTTCCCGGCTTTGGCGAAAATCGCATAAATCATCGCCTTGTATAAAAGCTCCGTCGTATTGTCATGGCCCGGCCTGACCCTGTTCAGCGCGGACCTGGCCTGCCTGGCCATGATCCTGGCGGCCGGTTCGCTTCTGCGCCGCCGGGCCACGACCGATTCCGCGATGATGTAGACCAGGACCGGCAGTCCCATCAGCGCCAGAAAACCCCACGGCGAAATCTCCCGCCGGTCATGGAGGGCGTTGAGCCCTTCTTTTAAGGGAAAGATATCCCTGTCGATGAACTCAACCTCTTTTTTTACCACGCCGGGACGATTCCCGCCGCTGTCCGGGGAGAAGGCGGCCACCGGGTTTTCCCGGCCCTGTTCCGCGGGCAGCACGGTTATTCCGAAGGCATCGGTGGATGAGGTGACATACCGGCCCTGCGTTACGTCAAACCAGGTCAGCGAAAACGGCCCGATCGT
>JBMORB010000063.1:0-3910 GCA_049320925.1 Thermodesulfobacteriota bacterium
TCAGAGTGCTCAACCGTCGTTATTGCCGACCCCGCCTCTATGCAAACGTTTGATGGGAATCTCAACCCAATTTCCTTGGTCTGGAGAGGTTTTTCTGTTGACAGAGGTTCAACCATATCAGCGATTTCAATTTGGATAAACAGATCAAAAGATGTGCCGCCATGGTTAAAACCGTTTTTGGACAACAGCGTTTTCACCGCACTATGTTAAACAGTTACCATTAACCCCATCATGAGCGTTGGGACGCAATGATTCGGGATAAACACCCAACAAACTTGACAAGACGGCTCAACGGGTGTGAAATCAAATCGCACGCGAAATCTTTCATCATTTGAAACCATGGAGGTCGAGGGGTGAAAGCAAAAGTCCTGACCGCTCTTTTTTGCATGACCGCCCTGCTTTGGTGTGGTTGCCTGCAAACCCGCATGGAGGCCGGTCGGGGAACCGGCTTTGACACGGTGGACTTGAGCGTCGGCGTGCTGCCGGTCTCGGGAAGCCTGAACCCCGACCAGAACATGTATCCGGGTTTTGCCGGCGCCATTGACGCTTATGGATTCTTCAAGGTGGTTGAGCCGGTGGCATCGACGCGCGACAAGAAGTACGATCTGCTGCTGGCGGCTGACCCGCCGGGGTTTGCGCCGGAGATTCGCGTGGTTTCGGGTTACTCCAACAAACTTCTGTTTAAAAAGAAAATCACGGCCCTTTACGGCGCCGGGGCAAAGACCGCGGCGCGGGAACTGGCCAGGGCCTTTGCCGTGGGCCAGCCCGCCTACCAGGAGATCATGGCTGAAAAACAGATTTTCGCCCGGCAGCAGGCCCTGCCCGTCGAGACGGCCCCTGCCGCCGCGGCCATCGTTTCCGATGTGGACCGCCCCGCCTACCGGATGGCTGAAGCCGACGACCGTTTTGCGCTGGTGGTGGGGGTGGAGTCCTATCCCCGCCTGCCCAGAGCCACCTATGCGGATCGGGATGCCGGTGCCGTCCGCGACCATCTGCTCGCGCTGGGATACCCCGCCCGCAATGTCGTGCTGCTCACCGGCCAGGAGGCCAGTCGCGCCGGCCTGGCCAAAAACATTGAAAGCTGGCTGGCCCGCAACACAAACGAAAACTCAACCGTGTTCTTCTACTTTTCCGGGCACGGCGCTCCGGAGCCCGTGAGCGGAAAGACGTATCTGCTTCCCTTTGACGGTGACCCCCAGTACCTGGAGGACACGGCCTACCCGATTCAGCGCCTCTATGAAAAACTGTCGGCTCTCAAGGCCCGGCGGATCATCGCCGTGCTTGACTGCTGCTTCTCCGGCGCCGGAGGACGCTCCGTCATCGCGCCCGGCGCCCGGCCCCTGGTGATCGTGTCGGATGCCGCAACCTCCACGGGCCGCGTGGCCGTGCTGGCCGCGGCCGGCGGCGACCAGATCACGGGCGCCCTGGAGGCCCAGGGACACGGGCTTTTCACCTACCATTTTCTTCACGCACTCAACGAAAGCCGGGGACAGGCAACCCTGACCTCGACTTTTCAGGCCCTGCTGCCAAGAGTTCAGGATGATGCCCGCAGACAGAACCGGGAGCAGACGCCCAGACTCATGGCCAAACAGGACGAACCGCTGCGGTAGAAACCGTATTTTTTGCGCATAGGTGTTGAAAAAGCAAACCGATCCCGATATGCTTACGCCTGCTGAAAAGCAGCCCTGACCGACGGCCGGGTGCGGAGGACCCCAGGGCTTCTCTTTATATCATGACCCCGTTTATATTCTTATCGCCGCGGCCGACACTGTCGCAAACGGAGGCGGGACAAAAAACAAAAGGAGGCGCCATGGAATTCAAGGATGTTGTTTACGGCAGGCGGGCCGTCAATTTTTTCGATCCCCAGAAAGAGGTTCCCGACGCCCTTTTAAGGGAGGTTGTTGAAACGGCGGCCACGGCGCCGTCCGGATTCAATATTCAGCCCTGGAGCCTGATGGTGTTAAGGTCACCGGAGGACAAACTCCGGCTGCAGAAACACGCCTGGAACCAGGCCAAGGTCAGCGAGGCGCCGGTGACCCTGATCGTGCTGGCCGACATGGACGGATGGAAGCCGGGCAACCGGTTTGCGGAAAAAAATTTCGCGGAAATGGTCAAGGCCGGGGCCATGACACCGGAAAAGCGGGAGTGGTTCAACAACGCCTGCCAGACGCTTTACGGCGCTTCCGAGGCCCGCGGCGTGGCCTTTGCCTGCAAGAACACCGCCTTTTTCGCCATGAACCTGATGCTGGCCGCCAAGAACAAGGGGCTGGACACCCATCCCATGGACGGTTTTGATCTGGACGCCGTGCGAAAAGAGTTTGCCATTCCCGATCATTACTGGATTCCCCTGCTGATGGCCGTGGGGTATTTTCGTTCCGACAAGAAGCTTGACCCGCCCAAGTGGAGAAAGACCTATAACGAGATTGTGGTGAAGTTCCAGTAAAAAAAATTTCTAAAATTTTAATTCACCGCAAAGACGCAAAGGTCGCAAAGAAAAATACGGACGCTGTCGCGTAAAACCGGGATCGCCTTTTTCGCGAAGCGAAACATAACCCTTTGCGCTCTTTGCGTCTTTGCGGTGCAAAAACAAAAGGACCCCGACATGACCAAAAATGATGTGATGATTTACACCTTAAGCACGTGCAGCCACTGCAAATCCACCAAGCGGTTATTGAACGAGTGCAGCGTGGCCTATGATTTTGTTGACGTCGACCTGCTCACCGGCGACGAACGCAAGGCGATTCTCGATGATGTGCGCAAGATTAATCCCAACTGCACGTTTCCCACGATAAAGATCAAGGACAAGGTGATCGTGGGCTACAAGGAGCAGGAAATCCGGGAGGCCCTGGGCATCCAATGACACCCGAACGTCTTTATGAACAGCTCAAATCGGTCCAGGAGCCAAAGGGCTATTTTTTCAACAAGGACCGGGGCCTGGTGTTTGACCTGCTGTCGGCCCTGCTGACCAACAAGGAGCGTTACGGCTACATGTCCTGCCCCTGCCGGCTGGCTTCCGGAGACCGGGAAAAGGACAGAGACATTCTCTGTCCCTGCGCCTACCGGGAAGCGGACGTGGCCCAGTATGGCAGCTGCTACTGCGCGCTCTATGTTTCACAGGCATGGAACGACGGGGCGGTTGATCGTGCCTATGTGCCGGAACGGCGGCCCCCGGAGAAAAATGCGTTTTAAACCCGAAGCGGTATATGTGCGCGCCGGTTCACCAGCAGGACCGGCCGCCTGAAGGCCGAAGAAAAGCGCCGTCAACTTTTTTATTAAACAGGAGGCGGGACCCATCATGAAATCATACAAACGGATCATCGGTATTGTCGCACTGGGGGCCGTGCTGTTTGCTTCTCCGGCCTTTGCCCAGCCCAAACCGGAATGGACCGGCAACATCAATGTGTTTCTGGGCGCCAAGGCCCTGGACGAGGATGAGTGGGAGCCGGCCCACGAACAGTCGGAAATGGGCGTTGAGATCGACTTCCGGCAAAAGGAATGGCCAATCAGCATCGCCATCGACCTGATGGGCGCCTATGACGACGGATACATAATGACACCCGGATCGTTCATTCTGGCTGAAAGCCGGACCTCCGAGTTTAACGTGGGTCTGCGGAAAATCTGGGACCAGTTTCCCCATGTCCGGCCCTTTATCGGCGGCGGTCTTTCCCTGATTACCGCCGAAGCGGAAGCCACCACCTATGGCCTGCGGATATCGGAAACAGACAGAAGCATGGGCTTCTGGGTGGGCGGCGGCGTCTACTGGACCTTAAACGAGCATTTCAACATCGGCATGGAACTCAAGTCCTCCTGGGCCGACGTGACCCTGATGGGCGTGGATGTCAATGCCGGCGGCGGCCATTTCGGCCTGCTGGCCGGATACCACTGGTAGTAATTTTTTGTAAAAACTTTG
>JBMORB010000064.1:0-3892 GCA_049320925.1 Thermodesulfobacteriota bacterium
GATAGTGGTTGTGAGCTTTAATTAAACGTGACCTGCCTCTGTCTGGCATTTACTATCCTTTACTTTCAGAAAACGCCCGGATAAGGGCGGGAATAATTTTCTCCCAGTCCCCCACGATGCCGAAATCCGCTATCTTGAAGATATTGGCGTCCGCTTTGTTGTTGATGGCGACAATCACCTTGGCCTCAGCCATGCCGGCCACGTGCTGGGTGGAGCCGGAAATACCGGTTGCGATATACAGGGACGGGGCCACGATAGCGCCGGTGATGCCCACCTGGTGGACCGGGGAAATCCATCCCAGGTCACAGGGCGGGCGGCTCGCGCCCACCGCGCCGCCCAGTGCTTTGGCCAGCTCCGCCAGAACGGCAAACCCTTCAGGCCCGCCCATGCCCCGGCCGCCGGAGACGATCCTGTCCGCGTTCTTCAGTTTGGGACCGCCCGTATCATCGTCGAAAACCTTTTCCACCACCTCGTAGCGGGCCAGGGAGGACTCCAGGTGGACATCCAGATTTTCCACCTGCCCCGACGCCGCCCCAAATTCCGGGGCTTCCGCAGCCCGGGCCCGGAAGGTGGCCACGACCGGTTCACCGGAAAGGGCGAATCTGGCCATGACGTTCCCGGAATAAACCGGTTTGGTGAAGATAAAACCGCCGGTTTCCCTGGAAAAGCTCACGTCCACGCAATCCGAGGCGCAGCCGGTCTTGAGGCGCGCGGCCAGCCTGGGGGCCAGGTCCAGGGCCGCCAGGGTTTCGGCCATAAAAAGCGCTCCGGGTTTAATAATGTCGCATGCCTGTGAAACCGCCGCGCACAACAGGTCCGGATGGAGATCCCCCAGAAGGTCGTGGTCAACGACCAGGACCCTGTCCGCGCCATAACCAAGCAGCTCATTGGCCGCCGTTGAAACAGCCTTTCCGCAGACCAGGACGGACAGGGATGCGCCGCATTCCCTGGCCGCCTTTTGGCCCATGGCCAGGGCCTCCAGGGACAGGGAAAGAACTTTTTCCCCTGAACTTTCCGCCAAAACCAGAATGGGTGAAGCCATCATCCGCTCCTTTAATCAGAAGAAATATAGTACTTGGAATCCGACAGGTCTTCCGGATCCAGGGCTTTTTTAATTTTTCGCTGCCAGATGTGGTAGTTGCTCATTGTGGGCCCGAGGAGATCATGCACCTCTCCCCCCTTGAAAAAGGCGAACCCGCCGCCGCCCAGGTTATGCTTCAGGGTGGCGGCTGTACATGCCTTGGCATAATCATCCACCTGCCTGCCCATTACAGGATCGCGGTGATCAAAGGACCACAACTCTTCGTTATGGCCGAAAAGCCCGTTTTCGTATATCAGGGACCATGCGTTATCAGCCAGGTCATCAAAACATGCTTTGCGTGCGATGAACTACCGCTTTATCTCTTCACCGATCCTGGCCTGTTCCATGCAGTTGTCCAGGGCTTCGTCCCCCCCGAAGGTAGAGAAAAAATTACCGCCCATCCTGAATACGACGGGAGGCATACTCACCCTGACAAAACTCCAGTACATGATAGAATTAAAAGGGGCGGGATTGTCCAGGACGATCCCGCCATGGTCATCCACAATTTTTTCGATGCACTGGCTCTGGTACTGGTAATCCAGATCGGAAGTCGCAGCGATCGTGAGCATGAACTGGTGCCTGCATGCGTCCAGGAGCTTTTTTATATTCGGCGTGGCGTGGACCCTGCGCAACAGCCGCGGCGTCATGCCGGCCAACAACAGAGAAACGGAATTTCTGCACTGCAAAAATCCGATCTCCGCCTCACCCACTTTAAACAGCGCGTCCGCACAGGACCGGGCGTCGGGGAAAGCACATAAGGTGATCCTGAAGTTGTCCGGTTTCTCGACAACCAGATCCTGGAGACGGCCCTTGACCTCTGTTTTTTGGGGTCCTGCCCAGTGAAAGAGCTTCATGGACATCTTTGTGAACACCCCAAGGCCGCCGTCAGCACCGGCCCACCCGCGCATGAGGCCTCTCATGCTCGGCCCGGGACCGTCCGCCGAAAACCAGCGGTCCGTTGATCCGCACGTTCCCAGTTTAAGCACCTCGCCGGAAGGAAGGACCCACTCCACGCCCAGGATGTTGCGCGAACTGGTTGACGTGGATATCCCCGACCACCCCATGCCGCAGTGGGAGGTGGCGTTGGCCAGGGGCGAGCAGACGCTGCCCGCGCCGTGAATGTGGATATTGAAACCCCGTTTCATGGCTTCCGCCTGGATCTCGGCGCAGTTGACGTATGGTTCGACCACCACGTAGCGATTTTTTTCGTCCCATTCCAATATCCTGTTCATGCGCCGAAGATCAATCTGCACCACGTTGTCATATCCGGGCCCGCCGTGGGCGCCCCAGCCGCTGCTGTGTGCCTTGTAACGAAGTCCGTGCTGGATACAGATCTTGACAACCGCCTGGACATCTTCAGTGCTTGACGGCAATGTCACGGCCAGAGGACGGTTTATCCAGCATCCCGGTTCGGTTTTGTGAAAGGGCTGCATGGCGTAACCGTCGCAAATGGCCGGGTCGGTGGAAAAATTCCCGTCCCCAAGGACCTCCTTGAACCGGGCAATCGCCTCGTCCGGAATGGTTTTTGTAGAAATCGGAAATGTCATGATATTTTCTCCCCTTTTATCGAACGCGCCACAAGCTCGGTGACATCCACTATTTCAATCCCGGCGCCCATTGATTCAGCGGCGTCGCGCAAATTTCTTTCACACCAGGGGCAGCTTGTGGCCAAAGCATCCGCACCGGTAGCCAGGGCTTCCTCGATTCGCTCCCTGGCCGCGAAATCTGACAGTTCCGGGTCGGCTTCCCACACCCCGCCTCCGGCACCGCAGCACCAGGAATACTCCCTGATGCGTTCCATCTCCACCAGTTGAATGCCCGGGATGGATCGAAGAAGCTCGCGGGGGGCGTCATAAACCCCTTTTCGTCCGTCACGTTTGCACGAGGCCGGCCGCAGAAGCTTGTTGCCTTTCCATGGCCCGGCATAGGGCTCACTTCGCCGGCCAAGATGGCAGGGGTCGTGATACGTGATCTTTCTGTCGACCTTGTTTTTGAATTGTAATTTTTGGTTTGCCGCAAGCCCGCCCAGATACTCGGAGATGTGCATAACCTGAACGCCCAGGTCCACGCCCATACGCCGATAGGCATACTTGAAGGCGCCATAGCAGTCGGCGCAGGGCGTGAGCAGGATTTTAGCGCCGGAGGACTTCACCCGGACCGCCATGTCCTCGGCGAAATTTTTGGCATCCCCCCGAAAGCCCAGGCCAAAGGCGCGGCCCCCGCAGCAGGATTCCCCTTTTCCGGCTACCCCCAGGTCAACACCCGCGTCCCGGATCAGCGTTACCGCCCCACGGATGACGTCCAACAGGTCCTCGTCATAAGAAAACCGGCACCCGGCGTGAAACAGGACATCCACCTTTTGCGCGTTGGCGTCTTTCAAGCCGAGCCCTTCAGCCCAGTCGCCGCGGGCGGTTTTGGGTTCCCCGAAGACATTGTTCTCCCGTTTCAGATCATCGATCATCATCTGGTGCTCAGCGAAAAACTGGCCGTTTTCCACGCAGGTCGCCCGGATCTCCTCGATCACTTCGGCAATGTCGATGTCATCGCGGTAAACTTTGCAGTTGGCGTCGCAGGCGCCGCAAAGCGTGCACTTGTAAACGATGTCCGCGACGGAATCATTCATCTCTATTCTTTTGTCCAGAAGCGAAAGCCCCAGCATGAGCTTGCCGCTGCCGGCGAAACTATGAAAATTGTAGCGGGATATGGACGGGCAGACCTGGGAGAACCGGTGGCTTTTTATCTGGCTCAACGGTACCCATTTGCATGAGGAGCACCTTGAGCAACCCTCCATGTCCCTGCGATATTCTTCCA
>JBMORB010000065.1:0-3891 GCA_049320925.1 Thermodesulfobacteriota bacterium
CCGGATGTCCACTGTTCCACAAAGGGCTTGTCGTAAAGCCCGTTTTCAATGATCACGTGAATAAACGAAAGCACCAGGGCCACGTCCGTGCCGGGACGGAGGCGAAGCCAGTGATCGGCTTTTTTGGCAAACCGGGTGCCCCTGGGGTCGACCACGATCAGTGTGGCCCCTTTTTTCAGGCCCTGGTTGATGTCGTAAAGGTAAAGCCCGGGCCAGGAGTTTTCCGGGTTGTGGGCCCACAGCAGCATGCACCGGGTGCTGGCGTAGTCCGGGTCCACCAGGCCGAAACCGGTGGTGGTGGCGCTGCCCAGGGCCAGGGGGCCGCCGCTCATGTTGGAGGGGGCCATGAAGTTGGGCGAGCCGAACAGGGCCAGAAACCGGTTGATGTAGGGCGCCATGCCCCGGGTGGTGCCGGAGCCGAACACCACCGACTCGGCCCCCCATTTTTCCCGGCTTTCCAGCAGCCGTTCGGCGATCCGGCTCAGGGCATCCTCCCAGGAGGCTTTTTCAAAACGGGCGCCGCGCCGGTCCCCCACCTTGATCAGGGGCGTGGTGATCCGGTCCGGGTGATAGATGATTTCCATGCAGGCCCGGCCCTTGGGACAGGAGTAACCGTGGCTGTGGGGGTGGTCTTTGTCTCCCTGAACGCCCGTCACCCGGCCGCTTTCCACCTCCAGAACCAGGCCGCAGCGGGAGTGGCACTCAAAGCAGATGGTTTTAACTTTTGTGGCTGCCATGGTCATTGCTCCTTTTTGTTATCCGATTACCTTCCGCTCATCGAAATCGCTATCGGGATCGCTATCGGTATCGAAATCGAAAAGCTGTTTCTCCACTTTTCGTCACCCCGGCCCCCGAGCCGGGGCCCAGTTAAAACTGACTCAAAACACCTTTTCTCATCCAAATCGCTATCGCTATCGGTATCGGGATCGCTATCGGTATCGAAATCGAAAATCATACGTCACCGTACGTTTAACCGTTTATTATCCGCCTGTCTTCTTTTTTTTCGAACCGGATTCGGCGGCCGCCTTCTTTTCCACCGAGGCCAGCCACTCTTTCTGCTCGGCCTGGTATTCCTCCTCGGTCTGGTGATAACGGGAAAAGTCGAGGTTTTCCAGGTCCGGTTTTTCCCCTTTCCACGATTTGAGAATGTCGATCAGCTTTTTGATGCGGTCCGACATGCTTTTATCCCGCTGCCGTGGCAATAACTTCCAGAACTCCTTTTCGGATCAGCATCACGGCAATGGCGGCCAGCAGCCCGCCCGACCCGGCGGCCATTGTTTACACCTCCGGCACCACCGGCGTGCCCAAGGGCGCGGTGCTGACCCACGACAACCTCACCTTCACGGCCCAGTCGGCCAGGGAGTGCGCCGACATTCACGAAGGGGACCACACGTTTCTGTTTTTGCCCCTGGCCCACGTGTTTGCCCGGCTCTGCGTCTACTTTTCCGTGCTCACCGGCGCCTGCACCACTTTTGCCCGGAGCATCGACACCCTGGTGGACGACCTGAAAGCGTCCGAGCCCGACTGGTTTGCCAGCGTGCCCCGCATCTATGAGAAGGTTTACGCAAAGGTGATCAGCGGCGCCGAGGCCAAGGGAGGCCTGGCGTTGAAAATCTTCCGGTGGGCCTGCGCCGTGGGCAACGAGGTCAGCGACTGCCTGCTCAACAAGAAGCCTATTCCGGCGGGAACGGCCTTCAAGTACAAGATCGCCACCAAGCTGGTGTTTTCCAAGCTCCAGGCGGCCCTGGGCGGCCGGGTGCGCTGGTGCATCAGCGGCGCCGCGCCCCTGAACCCGGACATTGCCAAGTTCTTCCATGCCGCCGGCATTCTGGTGCTGGAGGGAATCGGAATGAGCGAAAACACATCCTTCACCAACGTCAACCGGGTGAACAACTACCGGTTCGGATGGGTGGGCCAGCCCGGCCCCGGCATTGAGCAGAAGATCGCCGACGACGGGGAAATACTGTTCCGCGGCCGCAACGTCATGAAAGAGTACTACAAGATGCCCGAGGAGACCGCCAAGACCATTACTTCGGACGGGTGGCAGTACACCGGTGACCTGGGCGAGATCGACGATCAGGGGTTTTTGCGGGTCACCGGCCGCAAGAAGGACCTGATCATCACCGCCGGCGGCAAGAACATCGCGCCGTCGGCCATCGAGGGCGTGATCGCCACCTCCAAGTACATCGCCCAGGTCACCGTGATCGGGGACCGGCGCCAGTACCTCACGGCCCTGGTGGTGTTGAACCCCGATACCGCCATGGAGTACGCCAAGGAGCACAACATCGCCTTTACCGACATCAACGACCTGGGCAAAAAGCCGGAAATGCTCAAGCTCATCGAGGCCGAGGTGGCGGAAAAGAACAAGGCCTTTGCCTCGTTTGAAAGCATCAAAAAGGTGACCATCGTGCCGGAGTTCACCATCGACAACGGCCTGATCACCCCCACCTTCAAAATCAAGCGCAACGTGGTCATGGACCGTTTTGCCGAGCAGATCGACGCCATGTATCCCAAGCGCTGATACACAGCCGTTCATCTCAACAAAAAGTGCCCGGACAGCCGCCTGCTGTCCGGGCACTCTTGTTTCGTGTGGTATGGCCGTAAACTGTTTTGTGTCTTTCCCGCCTCTAATCGAAATCGCTATCGGTATCGGTATCGGTATCGGTATCGAAAAATCGTTTTTCCGCTTTTTGTCACCCCGGCCCCCGAGCCGGGGTCCAGTTAAAATTGGTTTTTCTACCACATTTATCAGTGTACTTTTCTTGGCGCCAAGAAAAGTACACTGATAAAAAAAGAGGGAGATATTTTTTTAAGAGAACTGCCGTATATAAAATTCGATTTCGATCCCGATCCCGATAGCGATAGCGATTTGGATAAACAATACAAAAACATCCCGTCATGATTAAAGCCGTTTTTGGACAACAGTGATCCGGGCTATTCGGTTGCTGTGCGTACTCGTCCTGATACACGCCACTATTTTGCCTCCATCTTCTCCACCCGGCACAAAAGTGCCTTGATGGGCACGGACGCCGTCACCGGGCACAGCGGCTCGTCATTGGTGACCATGTTGATGTTGATCCGTTTCCATCCATCCTCCACTCCGTACCAGAAGCCGTGGGGCGCGTGCACCACCCGGGGATCGATATCCTCAAAAAGGCGTATTTTAATCTCCACTTTTGCCCTGGGCGTGGCCAGATAAACCCATTCGCCTTCGGTTACGCCCAGGGCCGCGGCCGTGTCCGGGTGGATCTGGAGCTCCGGGTCCGGCGCCTTTTTTCGCAGGGAAGGAATGTTTCTGTGGGAGGAATGATAATAGACAATGTTGCGGCCCCCGGTGGTCAGGATCAGCGGATACTGTTTATAAAGATCGGGCCGGCTCACCGGTCCTTCGTCGGGTTCCCGGAACACGGGCAAAGGCGCGATGCCCAGCCCGGTGAGGTATTCGGCGTAGATCTCCACCTTGCCCGACGGGGTTCGAAACCGTCCGGTCTTTTCGTAGCGCCTGTATTCGATGGGGGTGGCAAACACCCCGATCTTTTTAAACTGCTCAAAGGTCATGCCCACCGGCTCCAGCCGGTAGTCCAGGATTTCGGTGACCGACTTCCAGTATTTTGCTAGCCCCATTTTCTGGGCCAGGCCGATGAGGATCTCCTTTTCGTCCCGGCATTCCGGCACCGGCTCCACGGCCTTTGGCTGGCAGAAAAGATGGTTTTTCATCAAAAGGTCTTCCACGTCGTCCCGCTCGCTCCAGTGGGCCGGGGGCAGGATCACATCGGCCAGCTCGGTGGTGGGGGTATGAAAATAGTCCACGCAGAAGAGAAAATCCAGGCACTGAAGAACGGACCGGACCCGGGCCGAGTGGGGATAGGCGCACACGCTGTTGTTGGCAAA
>JBMORB010000066.1:0-3867 GCA_049320925.1 Thermodesulfobacteriota bacterium
AACTGGAACAGCATTACGGGCCGGATCGCCTGGTCCACTGGCTCATGCTTCAGCGTGCCGCCCCGCCGGACGGAAACGAGGAGCACCAGTTGCGGCTTGAAAGCGACGACAGCGCGGTCAAGATCATCACCGTTCACAAGAGCAAGGGACTGGAATATCCCGTGACCTTTTGCCCGTTTCTGTGGACTTCCGGACCCCGGAAAGCGGATGCCGGCCTGGCCTGCCATGAAACCCGGGAAGGCCGCATGGCCCTGGTGCTGGATTTGCGGACAGGGGATGAGGAGGGTCTGGCGGACCGCCGTAAGCAGTGGGAACGGGAACAGGCCGCCGAGAACATGCGCCTGCTTTACGTGGCCCTGACCCGGGCGAAAAACCAGTGTTATGTGGCGGTGCCCATGGAAGAGGCCGCCCGTTCGTCTCTGGGCACCCTGCTTGGCGGGGATCTGACGGTGGAAGGGCTGGAGTCTCTTGTCCGTCGGGCCGGGGGCGGGATCCGCGTGACCCGGATTTCCGGTTCCGAACCGGAACTCGAACTCCCCGGCGTATCCGTCCCCTCGTCTGTACAGGAACTGGCCTGCCGGCGTTTTACCGGGAAAATTCCCGCTGACTGGCGGGTGACCAGTTTTTCCGCCATGCGGCGGGCCGTGCCGGAAGCCGGGGAGATTTTGATGGCCGACGACGAGGCAAATCTGGAACCCGTTCCCGTTCCCGCAACGGACATTTACGACGATATCGCCCATTTCCCGGCAGGGGCCAGGGCCGGGCTTTTCATGCACGAAATATTCGAACATCTGGATTTTACACGGGCCGATGCCGCCAGCCGGGAGGCCCTGGTTTCTGAAAAACTGGCCCGTTACCACTTTGATCCCCAGTGGAGGGCGTCGGTGAGCGGCATGGTGGAACGGGTGCTGGCTGTTGAACTGCCGACGGGAGAAAAGGAAACCGGCATTCAGCTTTCGTCGGTTCCGGGTCACTGCCGGATCAATGAACTGGAATTTTTTTTCCCCCTGCGGTCCGTGTCGCCGGCCACCCTTGCCGCGGTCTATAAAAAGGCGGGGGCCGTCCCCGGCATCGGAATGTTTCCCGAGGCCGTGGGCGCCCTGACCTTTGCGCCGGCCCGGGGGTTTATGCGGGGATTTATTGACCTGGTTTTCTCCAGCGGCGGCCGGTACTTTATCGTGGACTGGAAATCCAACCTGTTGGGCCCGTCCGGTGAGGCTTATGGCCAGGAGCACCTGCGGCGGGAGATGGAAAAGGAGTATTACCTGCTTCAGGCCCATCTGTACGCGGTGGCCTTAACCCAGTATCTGGCGGCCCGGTTGACGGATTATGATTATGAAACCCATTTCGGCGGCATTTATTATATCTTTCTCCGAGGCGTGGACCCGGCGGCCGGTCCGGCCCGCGGCATTTACCGGGAACGGCCTTCGGCGGAACTGATTCATGCACTGACGCGGTGTCTGATCGACACCGGTTTTGGAGCCGGTACCGGCTTGTTTGAAAACCAGGGAGGCCGGTGACATGGACCTGTATCGGCAAATGCGGGAGGCGTCGCCGATTTTTAGCGAACTGGAGCTCCGGTTCGCCGAACGGATGACGGCGTTTGACCCCGGGGGCGGGCCGGAACTTTTTCTGGCCGCCGCCGGCGTCCTCTGGTGTACTCGAAGAGGTCATGTCTGTTTGGATATTGTCCGGGCCGGAGAACTGATTCCGGACGACCGGTCAGCCGGCCTGTTTCCGAAAACCGGGCAATGGCTCGCGGCACTGGGTAAAAGCCCGGTGGTGGGACGGCCTGGCGACTATGCCCCCCTGGTCCTGGATGACCGGGGACGGCTTTATCTGCACCGGTACTGGACGTATCAGCAGACGCTGGCCGGCTTTATCCGGGACCGGGCCGGGGTTCAAATGGACGTGGACATGGACCGGCTGAAAGAGGGGCTGGGCCGTTTATTCCCCGGAAGCACTTCAGGCGCCACGCCGGATATGCAGCAGGTGGCGGCGGTCTGCGCCCTGACACGGAAGTTCTGCGTCATCTCCGGCGGTCCCGGTACGGGCAAGACCGTTACCGCGGCGAAAATTCTGGCCCTGCTGGCCGATCAGTACCGGGACCGGTCCCCGGCCATGGTTTTGGCCGCGCCCACAGGCAAGGCGGCGGCCCGGCTGGGCGAGGCGGTATCCGCCCTTCGCGGCACCCAGATCCCGGACGGCATTGTGGAAGTCCATCCTTTTACCCTTCATCGCCTGCTGGGCGCTGTCCCGGGTTCCACCGATTTCCGGCGCCACCGGGGCAATCCTGTTGCCGCGGACGTGGTGGTGGTGGACGAGGCGTCCATGGTGGATATCGCGCTCATGGCCCGGCTGGTGGACGCCCTTCCGGACCACTGCCGGCTGATTCTGGTGGGAGACCGGGATCAGCTGGCTTCGGTGGAGGCCGGGTCGGTGTTTGCCGACATCTGCGGCGCGGCTGAAAGAAACCGTTTTTCCGGCCGGTTTGTCGAAACGCTGAAGTCTGCCGGCGTCACGGGAAAGCTAGAGGATGTAACCGTTTCGGCGGATGCGTCTTCGTTGTCCGACAACGTGGTGCATCTTGAAATCAGTTACCGCTTTACCGGCGACAGCGGCATCGGCCGGATCAGCCGGCTGGCCCGCGACGGCCGGGGCGACCGGCTGATGGATATTCTGGAGTCCGGCGGCCATGGGGACGTGGCATGGACGGACGACGTACGGTCCGTCGCCTGGCGCCGGCATCTGGAGGAGACGATGGAGGCCTGGGCCAGGGATTACCTTTCGGCCTTCCCGGATAAAACAGAGGTATTCAAACGGTTCGAGTCGTTCCGGGTGCTGTGCGCTCTGCGGGACGGCCCCTTTGGTGCGGTGTTTCTAAACCGGTTTGCCGGTCAGGTGATCGGAAAAGAGCGTCTTGCGGACACGGACCGCCTGTCGTGGTATCACGGCCGGCCGGTGATGGTGCTGAAGAATGATTATCATCTGGGCCTGTTCAACGGGGATATAGGGATCACCCTTTTTGATGAAGACCGCCGGCTAAGAGTTTTTTTCAGAGACGGCGGGGGCCTGAAAAGTTTTCACCCCGGCCGCATTCCCGAGCATGAAACCGTTTACGCCATGACCGTTCACAAGAGCCAGGGCACGGAGTTTGACCGGGTGGTGCTGGTGCTGCCCGACCGGGACGGGCCCCTGCTTACCCGTGAGCTGATCTATACGGCCCTGACAAGGGCCAAATCCCATATTGAAATTGTCGGAAAAAAAGATATAGTGATGGCGGCGGTGACGCGGCCGGTGATCCGCGCCTCCGGCCTTTCGGACGCAATCGTTCACGCACGGCTCTGACCCGGATATTGCGCGCAATATCCGGACTGACGGATTGGAGGAATTATGAATATTGCCATTGCCAGTGACCATGCCGGGTTTCAAACCAAAAAAGCGGTCATCGATCATCTTCGCCGCACCCATTCCGCCTGGGAGATTCTCGACCTGGGGCCCGGGGACGATGCCGCGGTGGACTATCCCATCTACGCCCACATGGTGGCCAGTGCCGTGGCCGGGGGCAATTGCGAACGGGGCATCCTGATCTGCGGCAGCGGCATCGGCATGTCCATGATGGCCAACCGGTTTTGCGGGGTAAGGGCCGCCCTGTGCGTGACGCCCCAGATGGCCCAACTGAGCCGGCAGCACAACCGGTCCAATGTCCTTTGCCTGGCCGGGCGGCTGGTGGGCCTGGAGGAGAACATCAAGATCGTCGACGCCTGGCTTGCCACCGATTATTCCGATGAGCCGAGGCACACCCGGCGCTACCGGCTGATGGATCTGCTTCAGACCCGCTGACCCGAATACCGTTTCTCAAAATTG
>JBMORB010000067.1:0-3853 GCA_049320925.1 Thermodesulfobacteriota bacterium
TCGGATATGGACGTGCACATCACGATCGGCACCTTTTTGTCCGCCAGCCGGATACGCTGCAGGGCCTCGAATCCCGACATTTCCGGCATGACATAATCCAGGAAGATGATATCCGGCTTTTCCTTTTCGTTCATTTCAACCGCTTCCCTGCCGTTGGCCGCTTCCACCGTGTTCTCGTAGCCGATGGCTTTCAGGTACTTCTTTACGACCGAGCGGCTGAACTTGGAATCGTCCACGATCAGAATCTTTCCATCTTTTGGAATCCCGCCCGCCCTGGCGCCCGCCGCGGCGCCGTCCACGTTAAGAATATAATTGAAGTAGAACCGGCCGTCGGCGATGTGGATGGGGATGGAGATGATCTCCCTGGCACGGGCCAGCAGCGAATTTAAATTCTCGGTGTCGGTGATAAAATAGGGGGGTTCGAATTTTATTCCCAGGTTTTTATTGGACAAAAAGCGGGTGGCGTTGCCGATGATGGTGTTGCCCCATTCGGCCAGGGCCACCTGCATCTCTTCATTGATGTCTTCATGCTTTTCGGTTTCTCCCAGCATGTGCTGCCTCAGCCGGTTGCCGATGGTCAACGCCGTTTCAACATAGTTGTGCAGCAGAATAACGCCGTTGATTTTGCCGCTGGTGGGCGCGGCCACCGCATACCCTTTGAACCGGAAATTTTCAACCCGGTCCAGGAACGGGTCACCGGCATGGGCGGGAAGATCGCACATGGCCTCCAGATTTTTGATGGTTTCATCAATAAACGGCGCAATGGTCAGCAGCTGGAGATCGGTCAGCATGGTTCCCCTCTTTTTATGTTATGGCTGGTTGTGAAAAAATTTGATTTCCGGTTATTATACCCCAATTTTTCGAGGTTTGAATAAAAAAGTCGGTTCTTTGACCCATGAACCGTTTATGCGGGATACCGGGCAGAAAAGACCGGGGGAGGCATTTGACTGCCGCGAGACGCTTCTGATAAGTTGTCCGGACCGGGTATGCACAGATGGCCGCAGGCCCGGCATCCTCAGCCAGGCGTTAAGGGAAACAAATGAAAAGCCGGGAAGAACTCACCAGGCCGCGTCCGAATCCGGAAATCAAAAGTCTTATCCGGATAATCAGAAGCAGTGTGCGGGATCTGACGCAGGAATCCGAACATGCCGTCCGGAGAGGTTGCGCCAGGGTTCTGATCGAACATCTGGAAGCACTGGCCGCCGAGCCGGAATTCTTATACGACCTGATGCCGGGGGAGGCTAAACCCGGTGATGCTTATTTCCGGCAGGAAGCGTTTCCGGCCCAGGGGCCCCGGTTAACCCCGGAAACGCCTTTTGACCTTGCCGGCCATGCCGGCGGCAAGTATTTTTTTTACACCAGCGGGAAAATTTCCACCATCATCGCCGGAGGCGCCGTTGACCCCTATATCGTGGGGGAGCCATTTCGAAGCATGGGACCCTGGAACTACACGCTGGAAAAAGCTTACGCGTCGCCAAAGCCCACGACCATGCACGTTGCCGGTGAAGAGGTGTTTGACCGTGTATTATCCGGCCGCAGTTTTCCGCCGGTTCCCGCGGGCAAGGGCCATCTGGTGATCGCCGACCCCAGGGGCCTTGCCAGGGGCGGGAAAGCGGTTTGTATCGCCACCCTCCCGGATTTAAACAGGGCGATCCGCCTCGCGGACCAGATGGGAGAACTTCTGGATATCCGCTTTGTGGTGGGGACGCCCGTCTATGTATTCAACAGCCGATGACGCCCGTATATCACCGTTTTTGCTGTTCTCCGCAGGACGCTATCCGCACGGAAACAAACCGGGCGATATACCGGGGGATATCTCGGCTTTTGCGGTCAAAAAGACCGGCGATCCGCTGACTGTCAAAACGGCCGTCCGCTAAAAGAATCGGTATCCCCTTGCCGGCGCCCCCGCCGTCCTCGCCGTCATCAACCCGGTGGTGCCCGTACCCGCCATCCCTGCTCCAGGACAATGCGTGGGGGTCGCCCGGCTTGTCGTAACAAAGCTGAAACGATTCAATTTTGCCGGCCGGATCAAACCAGACCGTCAGGTCGATCTCGTGATCAAAAAACCAGCGCCGCCGGGGTTCACCCGGATGCTGACTGACCTTTTTGATTTCATAGAGCATGGGCGTCTTTCTCCTCCGGCAAAATCAAACCAGCGGCATCTTCATGATCCGGTAGGTGCCCTGGCCCATGGCCAGGAGCGCACCGGCCGCGTCGGTGATCGTGGACTGGATGAAACTGATCCGGGTGGTCTGCGACACCACCTCGGCCCGGCAGGTAAAGACGCTGCCCCGGGCGGGCCGGGTGTATTGAATATCCGCGTGAATGGTGGTGCAGGAGCCGAATTCCTTCTGGCCCGCGATGGCGGCCCAGGCCATGGTGGTGTCCATCAGGGTAAACAGGATGCCGCCGTGGGGCTGGCCGGGAAAAGGCCAGCACATGGCCGGCGGCGGTTCAAGGCGGGCCGTGACGATTCCGTCCTTTGCCGTTTCGATCCGTATGCCCGTGGCCCGGTAAAGAGGATTGCCGTTCACCTGCTCAATCATTGCGCTGTCGAATTCCATCACATTCTCCTGACACTTATGGGAGCCTCCCAAAATTGAATTTTCCCCAATATTAAAAACGTAATGTTGGTTTTTGGCGATTTCTTTTTTTACACCGCAAAGACGCAAAGAGCGCAAAGGGCTGTGTTTCGCTGCGCGAAAAAATATGTCGCCGCTTTACGCGAAGCGTCCATGATTTTCTTTGCGTCCTCCGCGTCTTCGCGGTGAATTTTGACAAAAACTTATTTTTTTACCGCCACCAGCGAGGCCATGCGGGCCGGCCCTTTTTCAGTGTCTTTTCCCGTTTCCTCATAAAACAGAATATGCAACGGTGAAAACACGCGAAGTAATTCGTTTTCCTCCAGGCAGAAATCACGGGAACGGCGGTGGTCCCTGCCGGCGGGAAAATCGATATAAGTCTCAAAAATCAGCACACCGCCGGCTGCCAGGCCATTAATGATCCAGGGAAACAGCCGCCGGTTTAAAAACAGGATGTTTACAATCAGGGAAAACCGGTTCCCGGGAATTTCAAAAACATCCAGGTCGGCGCACAGCGGCAGAAGGTTCGCGCGGGCCCCGGCCATTCGGGAAAGGCCTTTTTCGGCAATGTCCACGGCCACCACGTGAAATCCGTGATCGGCCAGAAACAGGGCATTGCGCCCGGTCCCGGCACCGATATCCAGGGCCAGGCCCGGCTTTGCAAGAGGGCGGAACCGGCGGACAATTTCCGACGGCTCGGCGTTCCACTCTCCATCCGCGTATTTTTTGTTCCACCGGGTCCGGTCGTCGCGCATCAGTTGTCTCCACCTGGTGCTACCGGGCCGTGTCTTCCATGATCCGGCCCTTGAGCACAATGGGAAAATAAATTGCCGTGTCGGAAAAAAGCCGGTCAAAACTGGTGGTGTTCACAACATAGGTAAACACCATCTCAGCCCCTTTGAGCATGGGATGAGACTTGCCCGCGTAAATCAGCAGTTCCGGGTTGCCCTGTTCGGGCGGGGAAAAAAAGCAGGCCGCCGCCGACCAGGGGCCGGCAGGCAAAGGCGCCGTGGAAAAAGCCAGGCAGGGGTTTAAAAAATCCCCGGTCTGCACCCGCAGGTAGCGGGCCAGCCCGGAATGGTATTCCACGGTAAACTCCATCTGGCCGTTTTTAAAAACCGGCTCCGGGCGCGCGGCTTTCTCCCGCGCGCCCACCCATCCGCTTTGTTCCCCGGCCCACCATTGAGGGGCGGTCAGGGTGCCGGACCGGGCCGCAGCCTCGGGCCAGCGCACCAGGTAGACATCGCGGTTGTTCCCATCCGCCGCAAACA
>JBMORB010000068.1:0-3852 GCA_049320925.1 Thermodesulfobacteriota bacterium
AAATTCGCCGCCATTCCATCCTCCTTGTAAGGGGTTGCCCGGATTATCGGTTTTCGTATAAGGGCAGAGCAAATTCAGTGCCAATATGCGGGATAGGAGAACGCCACGGGACCATTTCTGAGACAAATTGTTGTAATAACTTGATAAAAGCTTTAAAACGCGCCCCCGGCACCGGCCAGAGAAAAAAAATCAGACCCGGCCGGGGTGTGCTGAAAATCTTTACACCATGCAAAAAAGAAGAACAGGGGTGCCAGCGACGGAAAAAGGGCATCCGGAATGTGCCTTCCGAAATGATGAATACCTGCTCACGTGACCCCTTTTGGGGACGCTGTCAAGCCCGGAAGTTGCATAACACCCCTGGGGCTGGTATTATCCTGCAAGATTCAAAGGTTATCAGTGTTATTGATAATATATTCTACAGCCGGAGGGAAAATCAGATGGTTAACGGGGATAGCTGTAAAACAACCAATACAATACTTATGTTAATGGTTTTTTTCTGTTTATTCTTTACTGACGTAGTCGTTGGAGAGAACACTCAAAAGGCTATCCAATTCCCGGAAATCAATATTGTAAAATCCACCTCACGCTTTTTTAGTTCAACAGACAAACCAGACCAAGTAACTATCTCTGTTATCGGCAAAGACAGCACAGGATACACCTACAGCCTCATGATTGAAAATCCTGAGGGAGAGACAATTTATGAACTTAAAGGACCGCTTGGCGATGTGATCTGTGATCTTCCATATGACGTTAAAGATTTTATAAAAAGAATAGAAGACTTTATTCAAAGCGAATTTTTAGGGATAAGTATTAATGAAAAAAGTTCGGCACTTCCTCCTTATAGCGCAATTAAAGATGAAATACCTATTTCAGAAAAAAACTATAACAGAATAAAAGAATTAAATCTTCCAACTATTGAATTGACTCCAGACTATGAAAGCTGGCGAACGATAGTATTCGACCCTGCAAACCAGAAGGTCGTTATTATTATTGAAGGAAGCATATAAATATCATGTGCAGAAGTTAAGTTCTTCCCGGACAGTCCCGGCAGATGGTAAAGCGCCGCCCCGCAGCACCTTAAGAGAGCCGGGGCCACCCGCGACACGCAGATCCCGCAAACAACGGTCCAGATGGCAAAGTAAAAAGTTCAAGATCAAGGCGCGCAAGTCCCGAGGAATGAGGCGTACTGAATGTACGCCGCAGTGACGAGGGATGCAGGGCAACGCAGAGATTGGGCTTTTTACTTTGTCATCTTATGTCAATCCGGAGAAACTCTGGTAAAACAGAATCGTGGCCGGACTGGTCACCGTGGGGTCGGTGACCACGTTGATGCAGGCGGGCTTTCCGGAATCCACGGCCCGTTTGAGCGCCGGCACGATCTCCTCATCCTTTGTGACCAGTTCGCCGTAGCCGCCCAGTCCTTCCACCATCTTTTCATAGTGACGCAGGCCCAGTTCCGCGCAGGTGCACCGGTCGGCGCCCAGGCTGATCTCCTGGGAATGTTTGATCATGCCCCATGCGCAGTCGTTGTTCACCACGCAGATGATGGGGATGTTGTGGCGCACGGCCGTGTCAAACTCCATGCTGTTGAACCCGAAGGAGCCGTCGCCGTTGAGCACGACCACCGGCTTGTCCGGATGGGCCAGCTTTGCGGCCAGGGCAAAGGGGATGCCCGTGCCCAGGCACCCCAGCAGGCCGCCGGCAGGCGTCAGAACACCGGCCCGGTGGCGCGAGGAAAACCCGGACATGCCGTAGTAGGTGGTGTCCCCGCCGTCGGCCACGTAATAGGCATCCTCGCCGAACACGCTTTGAATCCGTTCCACCAGCCGTGAAGGATGGATCGGGTCGGAGGCGGCGCCCCGCTTCTCCAGTTCCGTGGTCATGAAGGCGGTATAGGCCTTTTTGAAGGTCTCCAGCCATGACGCATGGCTGCGCTGCTCCACCAGGGGCAGCAGCTTCTCCAGTACCATGCCGGCATCGCCCGCCAGGCCCACGTCCGCGGCCCGGTTGCGGTCCAGTTCGGCCGGGTCGATGTCGATGCGGATCACCCTGGCGTTGGGAAACAGGTTGCCCGACTGCAGCACCCAGTTGAAACGGACCCCCACGGCGACAATCACGTCGCACATGGGCAGGCCCGCGGTCAGGCCCGTGAACCCGCCGGGGTTGACCGACTGGGGATGGGTGTCGGGCAGCACGCCCCGGCCGTAGTTGATCAGGGCGAAAGGCATGCCGGTCTTTTGAATAAACTGTTCCAGTGCGGCGCCGCAGTCGCTCATCCCGATGCCGGTGCCGCCCAGGAACATGGGTTTCTGCGCGCTGTTGAGAATCCGGGCCGCCGCTTCCAGTTCGTCGGCGGCGGGCTGGACGTGGGTCTTGTGACGCCGGCGGGACGGCATGGGCGCCAGACTTTCATCGATTTCGGCAAACAGGATGTCCGGGGGCAGCTCCAGAAACACCGGGCCGGGCCGGCCCATGGTGGCCTGCCGGAAGGCAATGGAAAGATATTCAGGGATACGCGCGGCATCGTAACAGGTGGCGCACCACTTGGTAATGGGCTTGACCATATCGATCTGGTTTATCTCCTGCAACGCGCCTTTAAGGTCGTCCCGGATCGGATGGCGGCCGCACAGCACCACCAGGGGCACGTTCTCCAGGTGGGCGTTGGCAATGCCGGTAAGGGCATTGGTAAAACCCGGCCCGGCCGTGACCAGGCACACGCCGGGCCCGTTCCTGTAAACCGACCAGGCGTGGGCCATCATGGCCGCCGCCTGCTCGTGGCGAACGTCCACGGTGCGGATGCGGTACTCGGAAAGTCCGTCCAGCAGGTTTTCAATATGACCGCCGGAAATGGTAAACACGATGTCCACGTTTTCCATTTCCTTCATGTACTTCGCCGCCAGATGCCCGCCGGTGATTTTTGCCATTACCGCCTCCTGTAACAAAATCCTTGCTAATTAAGCCAGGCGCCTTTCGAGACGCCTGGCGTCCGCGTCGGCTACCAGTGATACCCTGCCAAAAGCCCTGCATGAAGACCTCCGGCGTTTCCGTCCTCATCACCAAAGGTCACCGTGGCGTATGAATATCCGACCTCAAATCCCAGATTCAAATGATCCGCCAGCGTCCAGTATAGACCGCCTTCAAGGTAGGCGCCGGGGCCGGTATCACTCTCACTGACCTTCGTCCAGGTCCACGGGGATCGCCCCTCAATTTCCGCGCTGATAATGGCAAGCCCTCCCCCCAGGAAAGGTCGTATCATCGAAGATTCTTCCCATATCTTTCGAACACCAAATCGCAGTTCAGTGGTTTTGCCTTCAACTTCCACCGGCAGCCACCACACACTGATTGTGTCATCCGCGGATGAATAAAGAAACGCCATGGAAAAACTGACAGGCCATTCTTGCTTTTTAATGTCAAACTCCACCCCCCCTTCTGTTTGTGTCTCTAACGGCTCCCAGTCCCCGCTGTCAAGGAATTTGCCGCCTCCAATTAAATTCAGATTCCCTGTAAAGTCTCCCTCAGCCATGGATGCCGTTGAGATCCCCAGTACTAGGCAAACCGACAGACAGACAGCAATCAAACTCTTTTTCATTTTTCTCCTCCCAGGTGCATTAGGTGTTGATTAAAAAAACCCCCTATCCACATTTCACTTCTACAGCTACACTGCCTG
Source organism: Thermodesulfobacteriota bacterium (assembly GCA_049320925.1). Classification (GTDB taxonomy): domain Bacteria; phylum Desulfobacterota; class Desulfobacteria; order Desulfobacterales; family Desulfosudaceae; genus Desulfosudis. The sequence goes on from JBMORB010000068.1 coordinate 3,668, forward strand.
TACTTCGGTTAATTTTTTATCACAAAAGCGGTTTGACGAACAAGGAGCAAGAATATCAGGATTCAAAAGGTCAAATATTTATCCTCCAATGATGCTACCAAAAACCTGCCATGATGGTCATCACCCGGCTTGTCCGAACGATCCGGGAAAACGACTGGATTGCCCAAATAAATCGGACAATGACA
>JBMORB010000069.1:0-3847 GCA_049320925.1 Thermodesulfobacteriota bacterium
TGTTCTTCGGCGTTTTCAGGCGTGAAAAAGTCATAAAAGGTCTTCCGGTCGCTGATGGGAACGGTATGGGTCTTGCGAAACTCAAGCGCCCGCCGGTAAAGACTTTCCTGAATATCGGCCAGGATGTCGGTAAGGGTCTCGACAAACCGGTCGGTGAGAATCGACGTTTTTTCCCGGTGGCCCATGTCCCGGCGGCCCACGAACACCGACTGCTTTTCAATGTCCTTGGGACCAATCTCCACGCGCAGCGGAATCCCCTTTCTGATCCACTCCCATCCCCGGGCCCCGCCGATGTCCCGGGTATCGATCTCCACGCCCACGGCCCGGCCCATGAACTGTTTTTCCCGCAGCCGCGCGGCCAGCGCGTCGGTATAGGCCATGACTGTTTCTCTGTCCGAATCCTTCTTGAAAATCGGCATCAGCGCCACGTGGGCCGGGGCCACGGCCGGCGGCATGACCATGCCGTCGTCATCGGCGTGGCACATGATCAGGCCACCGATCAGCCGGGTGGAAACCCCCCAAGACGTGGTCCAGGCCAGTTCCTCCTTGCCCTGCTCCGACTGGAAAAGAATTTTTGAAGCCCGGGCGAAATTCTGGCCCAGGAAATGGGATGTCCCGGCCTGAAGGGCCTTTCTGTCCTGCATCATGGCCTCGATGCAGAAGGTGTCCACCGCGCCGGGAAACCGTTCCGATTCACTCTTGCTGCCCTTGATCACCGGAATGGCCAGATATTCAACGGCCAGCCGTTCATACAGGTCGAGCATGCGGCGGGCCAGTTCCATGGCCTCGGCGGCGTCGGCATGGACCGTGTGGCCTTCCTGCCACAGAAATTCGCTGGTGCGCAGGAAAATGCGGGTGCGCATCTCCCACCGCACCACGTTGGCCCACTGGTTGATCAGCACGGGCAGGTCCCGGTAGCTTTTGACCCACCGGGAAAAAGACTCGCCGATAATGGTTTCGGAGGTCGGCCGCACCACCAGGGGTTCGGTCAGCTCGCCGGACGGCACCAGGCGGCCGTCCCTGGCCTCCAGCCGGTGATGGGTCACCACGGCGCACTCCTTGGCAAACCCTTCCACGTGCTCGGCTTCCCGTTCCAGAAACTCCAGGGGGATAAAAAGCGGGAAATAGGCGTTCTTCACACCCACGCTCTTGAACATGCCGTCGAGCACCTGACGGATATTTTCCCATATGGCATAGCCCCAGGGCTTGATCACCATGCAGCCGCGCACCGGCGATGTCTCCGCCAGGTCCGCCGCCTTGACCACCTGCTGGTACCACTCCGAATAGTTTTCCGCCCGGGTGGGCGAAATCGCCGTCTGCTCCGGTTTTCCCATTACTTCTTTCCGGCTCCCTTCTTTTTCTTCCACTGGTTTTCAAGTTTATCCATCTCCGCCAGCAGGTTTTTCACCAGATTGGCTTCGGGAATGGTTTTAACAATTTTCCCTTTTTTAAACAGCACGCCTTCTCCCCTGCCGCCGGCAATGCCCACGTCGGCCTCCCTGGCCTCTCCCGGCCCGTTGACCACGCACCCCATCACCGCGATTTTCACCGGCGCACGCATGGTCAGGGCATGGCGTTCCACCTGCTCCACGATAGAAAAAAGATCGATGCCGCACCGGCCGCAGGTGGGGCACGATATGATGTCCGGCCCCACGTGCCGGACATTCACGGCCTTGAGAATTTCAAACCCGGCCCGGATTTCCTCCACCGGGTCCCGGGTCAAAGAAACGCGAATGGTGTCGCCGATGCCTTCGGCCAGCAGCGTGCCGATGCCCAGGGCCGACTTGACCAGCCCGGGAAACAGGCCGCCCGCCTCGGTGACGCCCACGTGCAGGGGATAGTCACACGCCGCGGCGATCAGGCGGTAGCTCTCCACGGTGCGGGCCACGTCCGAAGCTTTGATGGAGAGCTTGATGTCAAAAAACTTTGCCGCCTCGAAAATCGCGATGTTGCGCAGGGTGCTTTCCACCATGGCTTTGGGCGTCGGGCCGCCGTGTTTTTTAAGCAGGTCTTTTTCCACCGATCCGGAGTTGACACCGATGCGGATGGCCACCCCGTGGGCCCGGGCGCAGTCGATCACCTTTAACGTCTTTTCCCGGCCACCGATGTTGCCCGGATTGATGCGCAGGCCGTCGACCCCGGCCTCCATGGCGGCCACGGCCAGGCGCCAGTTGAAATGAATGTCGGCAATCAGGGGGATGGCGATATTTTGTTTGATTTTCGCAATGGCCTCTGCCGCCTGGGGATCGGGCACCGCCACCCGGACAATCTCGCAGCCCGCTTCCTGAAGCCTTGTGATCTGGGCCACCGTGGCATCCACGTCCGCGGTGTTTGTGGTGGTCATGGACTGAACCGACACCGGCGCCTTTCCGCCCACGGCCACGTCGCCGATGTGAATCTGTCTGGATTTTCTGCGACTTGTGTTAAGTGCCATCGGGTATATCCGGCTTTCCACCAAGAAAGGTGACTGTTTTTTAAAGCTCAGAGATACCAGACTCTTAGGCTTTATTCAAGGGAATATCCGGGTTCTTTTATAATCGATATCGGGATCGGTATCGCTATCGGTATCGATTTCATCCCCGCCCCGTTCCCGATTTCGATCCTGATGCCGATTTCGATCCGGACAGGACATACAAGATTGCCCCGGTTGCCTTTTTCTGATAAGACCACAATAACACTCAATAAATGATAACCGGTAAATTCTTGAAGACCGGCCGGACAAAACATGACAACAATACTTCTTTCCAGGCGACTCCGCCGGATGGCGACGGTCCTGGCGCTGGCGTCCCTGCTGTGGCCGGCGGCGGCCCGCGCGAAAACCGTGACCGACCAGACCGGCCGCACCCTGGTGGTGCCGGACAACCCGGCCCGTGTGGTGGCCCTGGCCCCGAGCATCACGGAAATCGTGTTCGCCCTGGGGCGGCAGGATATCTTAAAAGGCGTCACCCAGTTCAGCGACTATCCGTCCGAGGCCCTGAAACTGCCCAAGGTGGGCTCCTATGTGCACCTGGACATCGAGCGCATCGTGGCCCTGTCGCCGGACCTGTGCATCGCCATCAAGGACGGAAACCCCCGGCAGGCGGCCGAACGGCTCACCGAACTGGGCATTCCGGTCTATGCCACCAACCCGGTCCGCCTGGACTCGATCATCGGAACCGTTGAGGAGATCGGAGGCCTGCTGAACGCCACGGACAGGGCCCGGCGCCTGGTGGACGACATGAAGGCCCGCGTCGCGCGCGTCGATCGGCTGGTGGCTTCCACGCCCGCGCGGCCGGCGGTATTTTTCCAGATCGGTATCGCGCCCATCGTGTCGGGGGGCAGCGATACTTTTATAGACGAGCTGATCACAAGAGCCGGCGGGAAAAACCTGGCCGCCGGCAAGACCGTCTATCCCCGCTTTTCCGAGGAGGACTTGGTGGAACTGGCCCCGGACGTGGTGGTCATCACCTCCATGACCCGGGGCGGCGAGTTTGACAAGGCCATGGCCCAGTGGCGCAAATGGCCCACCCTGCCGGCGGTGAAAAACAACCGGATTTACCTGATCGACTCCAACCTGGTAGACCGGCCCACCCCCCGCATCGTGGAAGGGCTGGAAACGCTGGCCCGGCTGATTCACCCGGAACTCTTTGCCGGCGAAAGAATAAAGGACGCCCCATGACGAAAACCGGGACATCGCTGATTTCCCGCATCTGCCTGCTCTCCGGGCTGCTGGGCGTTCTGCTGGTTGGCGCCGGCATTCTGGGCATTTCCAAGGGGTCGTCGGGATGGGAAATCGGCGCCATTTTCAAAAGCCTTGCCCGTTTAAGCGCCGCCGACCCGGTGCTTTCCACCATCATCTGGCAAATCC
>JBMORB010000070.1:0-3836 GCA_049320925.1 Thermodesulfobacteriota bacterium
CCCAGGGCCGCAAGACCCGGTCGGTGATCGTGATGACCAGCAACCACGTGGTGCTTTCCGCCATTCACGCGGAAACCATATCCCAGCGGTTTGCCGCCATCAACGGCAACAATCTCAGCACGGACGATGATACGGACCTTTTGCCTGAATGATGCCTCCGAATATGAACAAGCAACGTCCCGTGAAAGTTCTTTCCCGCAAGTCCGCTCCCACCTCCCGCAAGGGGCGGCTTTTCATTGTCTCCGCGCCTTCCGGCGCCGGCAAAACCACCCTGTGCGCCGAACTGCTCAAGCGGATGCCCCGCATGGTCCGCTCGATTTCCTACACCACCCGGTCACCCCGCAATAATGAAAAAAACGGGGAGGACTACTACTTTATTTCAGACGATGAGTTTGACAGGGGGATCAAACAGGACCGGTGGGCGGAGTGGGCCGAAGTCCACGGCAGCCGGTATGGCACCGCCGCCGATTTTATCCGTTCCCGGCTGGCCATCGGCATTGACGTGCTGCTGAACATCGATGTCCAGGGAGCCGGTCAGCTCTTTGCCCGGTATCCGGAAAGCATCGGCATTTTTATCCTGCCGCCTTCCATGGAAGAACTGCGGCGGCGGCTGGAGTCCCGCGGCGGTGACTCTCCGGAAGCCGTTGAACGGCGCATGGCCGCCGCCGGCAGGGAAATTGCCGAAAAGAACCGGTACCATCATGTGGTGGTCAACGACAACCTGGCCAGGGCCGTGGAAGAACTGGTGTCCATCGTGCAGGGTTACCGCCGGGCTCCCAAACAGGGGGATGATTGAAACGGCCGGAACACGTGGATATCCTTTACGGGGTTCACCCGGTGCTGGCGGCCCTGTCCGCGGGCCGTCGGAAGGTGGAGACCCTGTATATCGCCGCCGGCAAGGAAAACCATAGCCGGCACCAGCCGATTCTTGAGGTTGCCCAGGCCCGTCATATAGCAATTCACGAAATGCCGGCCCGTGACATCGAGCAGATGGCCCAGACCAGGGTTCACCAGGGCGTGGCGGCGCGGGTGTCGGCCTATCCTTTTGTGCCCTTAAGCGAACTGCTGGCAACGGCCCGGACGGCGGGCGATCCTTTTCTGCTGGTGGCGGACGGCGTCACCGATCCCCAGAACCTCGGCGCCCTGGCCCGCACCGCCCTTTGCGCCGGCGTGAACGGCATGATCATTCCAAAGGATAATGCCGCGTCACCAACGCCGGCGGCGGTCAAAGCCTCGGCCGGGGCCGTCGAATTTCTGCCGATTGCCAGGGAAACCAATATCTCCAGGGCACTGGAAGTTCTCAAGGAGGCGGGACTGTGGATCGCCGGGCTGGACGGCAGCGGGGAAAAAACCATCTACGACAGCGACCTTAACGGCCCCCTTGCGCTGGTGGTGGGCGGCGAAGGCCGGGGCATCCGCCGGCTGGTGGGCCGCAACTGCGACTTTATCCTTTCCATTCCTCAGACTTCCCTTGTCAGCTCCCTGAACGCGTCCGCGGCAGGGGCGATTGCCATGTATGAAGTGTTTCGCCAGCGGCAGGTAAAAGCCGGTGCCGCGTGTTCCTGATGTTTTACCAGGAAGGTACCAAACCGCTGAATTGGGGATATCGAACGCTATTATTGTCCCAAAACGGTTTTAACCATGGCGGCACATCTTTTGATTTGTTTATCCAGATCGAGATCGCTATCGGGATCGGTATCGAAATCGAATTTAGTGCGCGATGGATTTAAAGCTCTATTTCGGACAACAGCGATAGGGGTATTCCCCTCATGATTCGATATACCCTGTTGGGTATCGGATATTCCCCGGCTTTTGCCCCGCCACGGTATATTTCACCAGGATGCCGTAAGAACCAATACACAGGGATTTACCCCTTCGATTTTAAGCGCCTCAGCAGGGCCTGTTTTTGTTTGCCATTCATCGGGCTGTTTTGTAAGATACCCCGACATTTCGTGGTTTTTTTGACGCAGGACTATTAATCGCAACAGAAACGGAGAGTTCAGAGAATGGCAAATGAGCAGAAAATCACCCGGAACGCCGACGGATCATTGAACGTGCCCGATGTCCCTGTTATTCCTTTTATCGAGGGGGACGGCACCGGACCGGATATCTGGAGAGCGGCGAAAATGGTGCTGGATACGGCGGTGGAAGTGGCTTACGGCGGCAGACGGAAGATCGCCTGGAAAGAGGTGTATGCCGGTGAAAAGGCCTTTGAAAAAACCGGCCAGTGGCTGCCGGAAGAGACACTGGATGCCATTCGGGAGTATGGGGTGGCCATCAAGGGTCCCCTGACCACGCCGGTGGGGAAGGGCATCCGCAGCCTGAACGTCACCCTCCGCCAGGTGCTGGACCTGTATGCCTGTGTCCGGCCGGTTCGTTATATCGAGCCCATTCCCAGCCCCATGAAGCATCCGGAAAGGGTGAACATGGTGGTGTTCCGGGAAAACACCGAGGACCTGTATGCCGGCATTGAATGGGAGGCGGGCAGCGCCCAGGCTGAAAAAATCATCGAATTTCTGAAAAAAGAGATGGGAGCCTCGGTGGTCGATCACTCGGGCATCGGCATCAAGCCCATGAGTGAGGTCAACACCCGGCGCCTGGTGGCCAGGGCCGTTACCTACGCTCTGAACAAGGGTCTTCCCACCGTGACCCTGATGCACAAGGGCAATATCATGAAGTTTACCGAGGGGGCCTTCCGCAACTGGGGTTACAAGGCGGCCAGGGAGCTTTTCCCGGGCCAGACCATCACCGAGGACGAACTTTACGATCAATACAAGGGCGTAAGGCCCGAGGGTAAGGTGGTGATCAACGACCGCATCGCGGACATGCTGTTTCAGCAGATTCTGCTGCGGCCCGATGAGTACCGCGTGATCGCCTGCCCCAACCTCAACGGCGACTATATTTCCGACGCCCTGGCGGCCCAGGCCGGCGGGCTGGGCATGGCGCCGGGGGCCAATATCGGCGACGCGTGCGCGGTGTTTGAGGCCACCCACGGAACGGCGCCCAAGTATGCCGGCCAGGACAAGGTCAACCCCGGTTCCGTGATTCTTTCCGGCGCCATGATGCTGGAGCACATGGGGTGGGACGAGGCCGCGGCCATGATCTGGAAGGCCCTTGCGCAGGCCATTGCCGCCGGTGAAGTGACCTATGACCTGGCCCGTCAGATTCCCGGTGCGAGGGAAGTCAGATGCTCCGAGTTCGGGCAGAAGGTCTGCGACAAGCTCCGCGCCATGGGCCGGCAGGTCTGACGGTCATGGCGGGTTTTTTCCCCGCCGCGGTGCGCGTGCTGGCGGATGTGGTCTATCCGCCTGTCTGCTGCGCGTGCGCAAAGCCTCTTGATCCGCGAAAAAACGCTCCGGCGGCGAAAAAACTTACGGGGGGGGCGTCCCGGCCGGACAGCGAGATTTCCTTTGCCGGGGTGATGGCGGCGGTGATGTGCGGCGAGTGCATTCGGACCATCACGCCGATCATCCCTCCCATGTGCCCGGTCTGCGGCAACATGTTTGCAAGCCGGGAGGCCGAAGATCATGTCTGCGGCGCCTGCCTGGAGATTCCCAGGCGGTTCAGCCGGGCCAGGGCCGCGGGCGCTTACGAGACGTCCCTGATGGCCGCCGTTCACAAGCTCAAGTATGGCGGCAAAACCGGCCTGGCCGGTCCCCTGGGAATGCTGTTGCTTTCCGCGTTTGCAAAATGGTTTGATCCGGCCGGGGTGGACCTGGTGGTGCCGGTGCCGCTTCACCGCCACAAGTTCCGGCGGCGGGGGTTCAACCAGGCCTACCTGCTGATCCGACAGTGGCACCGGCAAGCCCAGGCCCTGGGGCTTTCCTTTGACCGGA
>JBMORB010000071.1:0-1715 GCA_049320925.1 Thermodesulfobacteriota bacterium
GGCATGACGGTATTGGTACTTGGACTGGTGGGGTCTGGCGGCGTCATGACGGCGCGGGCGTTCACCATTCCCGACCTGGTGGTGTATTCGGAGGGCGTCGACGCGCCGCAGTATGTGGTGCTGGTGGAAAAATCGACCCAGCGGCTTTTTCTTTTCTCCTTTCATAAAAATTCAGTCCGGAAGGAAAAGGAATGGAAGTGTTCCACAGGCGAGAACCACGGCCCCAAGTGGGAAATGGGAGACAAAAAGACCCCGGAAGGCATCTATTTCTTTGTTAAAAAATTTACGGACGAGGAACTCGCCCCAATTTATGGAATCATGGCCTTCCCAACGGATTATCCCAACGTTCTGGACAGGGAAGCCGGTAAAAACGGCAGCGCCATCTGGCTCCACGGCACCAACAAGGTGCTCAGGGACAACGATTCCAGCGGCTGCGTTGTCCTGGAGAACGAGAACATCCAGGAACTTTCCTCCTATATTGATTTTTACAAAACACCCATCGTGATCGCCCAGACGGTCGCCGAGGCGCCGTGGTCGGCCGTGCCGGCCGTGGATAAACCCGTCAGGGATCTGGTGCGGCAGTGGCACGAGGCCCTGGTAAGCCGGTCATACCATGACTATCTGCGTTTCTACGACGATCGCTATCTGCCCGACCTGAGGTGGTGGAAGGGCTGGCGCAGCACCCGTCAGTCGGCTATCCGGGACCTGGATGACCTGAGGATCGACCTGTCCTCCCTGTCGGTGGTCAAATATGGCACCAGTTACGTGGCGCTGTTTGACCAGTTGCTGGCGTCGGGGGACAGCAGGGTACGGATCGGCCGGCGCAAGCTTTTTCTGGAAGAGGCCGCCGGTGGACTGAAGATCATTGGCGACGTATTCCAGGATGACGCCGACAGGAACGACACGGAAACAGGCGATCGTCTGGCCGCGGCCTGCCGCAGTATTTACGACGTGGCGGTGACGGAAAAAAGCGTGCGGAAGATGCTCGACGGCTGGCTGGCGGCATGGAGCCGCATGGACATGGACGCCTACGGCGCTTTTTACGGCAAGGGATTCGTGTTCAACGGGATGAACCGGAAGGCGTGGCTGGCCTATAAACGGAATCTGAACTTCCAGTATGACTATATCCGCGTTGCCATGGAAGACCTGAAGTTTCTCGAGCGGTCCCCCGAAACGTGCGTTTTGACCTTTGTTCAGAAATATGAGTCGGACAAATACGGCGACGTGGGCTTGAAAACTCTGGTCCTGAAGAAAGAGGATGGGCAATGGAAGATTCACCGGGAGTCGTGGGAAAAAGTGAATCGCCCGGCGACACAGGAGACCGGCGCGTAAAAGAGCACAACTGGACGATCATGCTCGTCAGCGAGCATGGTCGGCTGGTTCACGTGAAGTATTTCATGCGTTACGTGATTGCCGCCGGCATTGTCCTGGTGGTGTCGGTGCTGGTGTCGGTGATCTGTTTTGTGCTGTTTCTGAACGCCAGGATGGGGGTCGGCGACCTGGAACAGTCACTGGAAGAGGCCCGAAAAGAGATCAAAACCCTGGTCGACAGAAATGACGCCCTGCTGGCCCGTCTGGCGGTTCTGGGCGGGAGTGATCTCGCCGGAGAGCAGCCGGTGCCAGAAGACCCCGCCGCGACCGGATACGACGCACGGGAAGGCGCCGAGGCCGGGGGCCCTGAGTCGGCCCGGGCGCTTTCCTCCGCCGTGGTGGTT
>JBMORB010000071.1:1725-3821 GCA_049320925.1 Thermodesulfobacteriota bacterium
AATCGGCGACGCGTCAGACACCGTTTCAGGCAGGGTTTTCGTGGTGCTGGAAGGAAAGGCCCGACGGATGGTGATTCCCGAAACGGCGCTGAAGGATGGCGCCCCCGTTGACACCGGCCGGGGCCAGTATTTTTCTATTGCCCGGTACAAGGCAGTGACGATGATGGCCCGGATAGAAAACCCCATCGAGTTTAACACCGCCACGGCATTCGTTTTTTCCGCCGACGGCGGGTTGCTCTATAAGACGGTATTCCCGGTCAGGATTGTCCAGGAGACCCCGGCGGCGGAATCGCGGGTGGAAGAGACCGTCGGACAGTAGGCTGAAAAGGATTGATACAAAGATGGTTTTGTCTGGAGATACGCGCGTGCGACAAATGGCCGGCCGGTGGTGGAGGCGCTTCTTGATTCTGGGAATTGCCTGCGCGGCCGCGTGGGTGTGCCCGGCCTTCGCCCAGAAGGCGGAGCACGTGGTGTATTTTGAAAACACCGATTATGAACTGCACGTCTATCGGGTTTACGGCAAAGAGGACGGCAAAACCCTTCTGCTCATCGGCGGCATTCAGGGCGACGAGCCGGGAGGATTTCTTTCCGCCGACCTGTATGTCGATCTCACCCTGGCCAAGGGGAACCTGATCGTGGTGCCCAGGGCCAATTTCCAGTCGATCCTGATGCAGCGCCGCCAGGTCAACAAGGACATGAACCGCACTTTTTCCGGGAATGTTGACAGGGACAACTATGAAGCCCGGATCGTCGAAATCCTCAAGCAGCTGATCGCGGAGAGTGATTGCCTGCTCAACCTCCATGACGGGTCGGGCTTCTACTCGTCCACGTGGATCAGCGACGAACGCAATCCGGACCGATACGGCCAGTGCATCATCGCCGACTGCGAAACCTGCCCGGTTCCGGAAAAGGGGATCACCCTTGAACTGGGCAAGATGGCCCGGACCGTCATCGACGAGATGAACCGCCACATCAAGAACCCGGACCACCACTTTCATTTCAATAATCACCGGACCGGTGAAAAAGATTCCCCCCACAAGGAACAGCGCGCATCCGCCACCTATTACGCGGTTTACACCTGCGGCATTCCGGCCTTCGGCGTGGAGACCCATAAGGGGCTTTCCCTGGCCGACAAGGTGAGCCAGCATAATTACGCCATCAACGGCTTCATGGAACTGCTGGATATCGTGCCCGAGACGCCGGGGGTTTACCTGGACGCGCCGGAACTGAGTTATCTGCTGGTCTCGCTCAACGGCGGAGCTCCGGTGCTGGTGGCCAATCACCAGACGCTTTACGTTCAGCCGGGGGACAAGCTGCGGGTGGTGCATATGGAAGCCAATTACAAGCGGGGCCTGACCGCGGACCTTGTGGGCGCGGGCACGCTGAATGACCTGCGAAAAGACTTTGAAATCACCCGGGAGTCCAAGATCGTTGTCCGCAAGGATTATCTGCCCTGCGGCACCGTGTATGTGGCATTCGGCCCGGAACCCATGAACGTGGCCCAGAGCATCGCGGCGGTCAACACCCAGCAGCCGGCGTCCGCCTTTTTCTTCAACGTTGAAATCAACGGGAAGCCCCAGACGTTTGCCAATTACGCTCATGTGGAGCTGGTGCGGGGAGACACGTTCAAGATTGTCGACGTGGTGGGCAACGGCCCGGATGATGACCTGACGGTCAACTTCAAGGGGTTTGTGGGCTCCCGGCAGACCAATACCGGCGAGGACCGGGGCCTTTTGATTCACACGGGCACCGATCTGCTGGAACGGTACGCCCTGGACAAGAAGGGCCGGGACTACCAGGTGGTGGTGACCCGGAACAACGAGATGACGGGAAAGCTGTTCGTGCAGATCAATCCTCCGGTGCTCAAGTATCTGATGCTGCAGACGGCCGACGGAACGGGCCCGTTATATTGCTGCAAGCCGGGCACCCACCTTTCCCTGAACAGGAAAGAGGCCGGGGCCCTGCGCGTGGCCGACATGATCACCAACGTGGCGGACAATTCGGATGTCCGCGTGTATGCCGGTGTGGGCGGCGCGATGACCGAGTGGCCTCCGGGAGGGCGTATGCCGGGTATCGATCAGGCGCCCCGGCAGGCG
>JBMORB010000072.1:0-3789 GCA_049320925.1 Thermodesulfobacteriota bacterium
GTGGGTTTATGAGAAACCGGAAAGGCAGCACATCATCTCGGACGGCAGACACCTGTGGATATTCAAGCCCGATGAAAATCAGGTGACCGTGGGCGATGCCCCCACGCTTTTCGGTGACGGCCGGGGCGCGAGTTTCTTTGCGGACATGAAAAGCCTGCGGACCGATTTTACGGCAACGCTCGCCCCGGAGCAGAAGCAGGGATTTCATGTGCTGCGGCTGGAGCCGAAAAAGAAAACCCTGGACATCGCGATGATCGATATGGTGGTGGACGCGGCCACCTTTGATGTAACGTCCATCGAAACCATCAACGCCTACGGGGACAAGACGCGTCTTGAGTTTTCCAACAGGCGGTTCAATCAGCCGGCCCCGGACACCATTTTTACCTTCGACATTCCCGTGGATGCCGATGTGATTCAGTTAAACAGCGAGAACGACGGATGATCCAGAAGCGGATAAAGGAACTCAAGACCCGGCGCAATGCCATCATTCTGGTGCATAACTACCAGCCGCCGGAGATCCAGGATATCGCCGACTTGTGCGGAGATTCCCTGGAGCTTTCCATCCGGGCCTCTCAAACCAGCGCCGACGTCATCGTGTTCTGCGGGGTTCACTTCATGGCGGAAACGGCCTCCATTGTCTGCCCTGACAAGACCGTGCTGCTGCCCCGCCTGAGCGCCGGCTGCCCCATGGCCGACATGGTCACGCCCCAGGCCCTGGAAGAAAGGCTTGCCGAGCTCGGCCCCATGCCGGTGGTGACCTATGTCAATTCCCCGGCTTCGGTCAAAGCCCTGTCCACGGTCTGCTGTACGTCGGCCAATGTGGTGAAGGTGGTCAACAGTCTGATGGAAAAAGAGATCCTCATGACCCCGGACCGCAACCTGGCCGCCTATGCCCAGGGCTTTACCGACAAGACGTTGCACTTATGGAACGGCTGGTGCCCCGTGCATGACGCCCTGCGGCCGGAAGATATTGAAGCGGCCCGGCGCAAACATCCCGGTGCCCTGGTCATGGCCCATCCCGAGTGCCGGCCCGAAGTGACGGCCCTGGCCGACGTGGTGCTCTCCACGTCGGGCATGCTGCGTCACGCCCAGGAGTCGGACCGGGCCGCGTTTATCGTGGCCACGGAAAACGGTATTCTTTATCCGCTGAAAAAGGCCTGTCCGGGCAAGCAGTTTTATTGCGCATCGGAAGCCATGGAATGCCCGGACATGAAAAAGATCGGGCTGGCGGATGTGGCGGCCTGCCTGGAAAGCCTGACCCCGGAGGTCAAGGTGCCGGCCGATATTCAGCAAAAGGCCCTGGCCGCGGTGCAGCGCATGCTGAAGATTGTGTGACAGAAGCGCATTGTATGTGCTTTTCCTGGCGGCAGGAAAAGCACCAGAGACAGGACAACGCCTTTATAAACCTTTCAACAACAACCCCTTGGCCCCCTTGAATCCTGCGCATCTGCTGAATTGGAGAATATCCCTGAAGGCCATCTCTAAAAATTAGAATTTTGGCTTGAGTTCAAGGCGCGCGAAAATTTTAACCGCAGGAATACATGGAAGTATTTCGAGGATTAAAATTTGAGCGCAACACCGAAATCGAGACAAAAGGCAATTTTTAGAGGTGGCCTGAAGTTTTACTGCTTTTTCCAGCCGTATTGGATGCCCAGCTTGTCCATTCTTTTTCGGAGGGTGCCGGGTTTTATCTTCAGTTTTTCGGCGGCGCCGGCCGGACCGCTGATTTTGCCGCTGGTGATCTCCAGAACTTTTTTGATATGACGGCGATACACTTCATCCAGCGGCAGGAGATCGTCTTTTGTCATCACATTATCCCGGGGGCGCTTTTCCAGGCCCGTGGGGACCATGTTTTCAAACGTAAGCGCCTCGCCTTTTTTCAGGATCAGTTCCCTTTCAATCACATTCGCCAGTTCGCGGACATTCCCCGGCCACTCATAGGTAATTAATCGCCCCATTGCATCCGGGGAAAGAAACGGCTCGACACGGAGATTCATTTCACGGGATTTTATGCCAATGAAATGGTCCACAAGGGCCGGAATATCCGACCGCCTTGACCGCAGGGGGGGGATGTGGATGGGAAACACGTTCAGCCGGAACCACAGGTCTTCCCGGAACTTTCCGGAGGCGACCATTTCTTCCAGGTTGCGGTGGGTGGCCGCGATCACGCGGATATCAACGGGGATCGGCTCAGTCCCCCCGACCCGCTCGATGATTTTGTTCTGCAGAACCCGCAACATGCGGATCTGGGCGGGAAGGGGCAGTTCCGCGACCTCATCCAGAAAGATCGTCCCGCCGTCGGCCCTTTCAAAGCGGCCTTTTTTCAGGGTATCCGCGCCGGTGAAGGCCCCTTTCTCATGGCCGAACAGCTCGCTGTCAATGAGCGTATCGGGTATGGCGCCGCAATTGACCTTGATCAGGGGGCTGTTTTTTCGTGATGATTGCTGGTGGATGAAATCGGCGATGATTTCCTTGCCCACTCCGGTTTCTCCTGTGATCAGAACCGGGCTGTTCCGGCCGGCGACAACCCGGGCGCTGCCCATGACCCCCTTTAAGCCTGAAGTGCCGCCGACAATGGTCGCCTCCCTGGAGACATGTAATTCTTCCTGAAGGTTTTTTTTCTCGTCTTCGATGATGTTTTTCAGCCGGAGGACTTCCCTGTGTTTGATATGGTTGGAGAGGGCCAGGGAAAACGGGTCATGAAGCATGGCAAACAGTTCCCTTTGCGCCTCTGTAAAAACATTTCTTCCTTCCGTGACAAGGGAGGCAAGACCAAGGGGCACCCGTTTATGCGAGAGATACATGGTAATCGACGACCAGTCGGCCCCGAATGTTTTTACCGTGCGGTTCAGGGTGGGGTCACGTTCGGGCTGATTGACGATAACGGTTTTGGGAACGACTGTTTTCTCCCGCGGGCTGAGGTTCTCCGTGTCCCGGGCCATCATGTCGGGATCGAAATAGTTGAAAAAACAGGTTGGGCCGACCCCTATAATATCCGTATCGCCAGATTTATGATGTTTGTGGACGGACAGCATGGAGGCATGAAAAAACCGGCTGAGGTATTGAAAACAATGTAAAACACCTGTCTCCATGTCAAGATGTCCGCATAATCGACGGGTGACCTGGCGGAAGAATTCATATTTATCATCCATAAATTCTTTTTGACCAGGGCCACGGGGCTTATGCTCATGCTCCGTGATAACAGCGTCCAGAAGCCATTTATGCGCGTCATATAAATCCGAGAGCAGAGCGGCATGTTTTTCCGTATACCTGTTCTTGCCGCTGGTCGTAAAAAATATGGCGCCCAGGGCGCCTTTCTCTTCTTTAATCGGCATGCCGATCAGAGACCACTCTTTGAACCCGGATCGCCTGATAATATTCTGCCCGATTGGGTCTGCCGCCGGTTCGTTGACCATGTAGACCTGGGGCAGATATCCCAAGTTATAGGCAGCCGGGAGATCTTCAGGCATTGCCATGATAAAATCGGTTTTTTCACTTCCGGTGACACTGGCCTGGGCAATGATTCGCAGGTTTTTCTGCTCAAAGTCAAGCATACCCATGCTCATCCGTTCAACGGGAAGGTGCCTCTGGCAGAAAGCGAAATACGAGTACACCGTCTCGTAGATATCCTCGCCCGAAGCGATGCGCTGTTTTATCTGGCTTAAAACAAGACCCTGTTCGTTTTTCATAATCTATTCCGCACTCACTATTGTCCAAAATCAACTTTTAAAGGTGGTTTTGTGTTTATAACCATCTGAATTTACAAATTGCAAAAATAAAACCAAAAAC
>JBMORB010000073.1:0-3786 GCA_049320925.1 Thermodesulfobacteriota bacterium
CCAGCGGGGCGAAGTCCGGCTGGCCATCCGTTCCAAAAAATTCGTCTGGATCGAAGACATGATCCAGCTGGTGGAGTCGGCGGCCTCCTGCGACCTCTACTCGGTTTTAAAACGGGTGGATGAAAAATGGGTGACGGAAAGAGGATACCAGAACCCCAAGTTTGTCGAGGATATTGTTCGCGATGTGGCCGTGGCCCTGAAAAACGACCCCAACATCACCTGGTTTGCCATCAGCGTGGAAAATTTCGAGTCCATTCACAACCACAGCGCCTACGCCACCATCACCTGCGGCAACCCCCGGCTTTAACCCGGACATTTCACAAGTTGATTTGGGCCCAGGGGGGCACTCAGGCTAGTAAAAAGGGTATCCCACCGGCGCCGGATCGGCCGCCACCATCTGCCTGACCACCGGCATGATCGCGTCCGCCCGCTTGCCCGGCGTATTAAGCATCACCACAAACGAATAGCGCTCCCCGTCATCCCTCACCAGGTATCCGGCCCGGGTGCTGACCCCGGACAGGGTGCCGGTTTTGTAATATTCATTTCCCGAAATGCGCATCCGCTCCATGTAAGGCGCAAAGGTTTCCAGCACCCTGGCCATCATGCGGGCCGACAGCCGGTTTTCCCGTGAAAGGCCAGAGCCTTCGTCGATTTGCATGCCATTGATGGCCAGCACGGTTTCCACATAGTGGCGCACGGCGGCCACGCCCTTGGCCAAGTCGCCGGGCGGGCCGTACATTTTTGCGCCGCAGGCCAGAAGGATCTGGTTGGCCATGAAGTTACTGGAATAGCGAAGCAGTTTCTGCACCACATCCGACAGGGTGTCGCGGGAAACATGGGTATAGAGCAGCCTGTCCGTTACGGGATCAGCCCTGCCATGGATCACGCGCCCCGTCACCACGCACCCGTACCGGTCCAGAAAGCAGGCAAACAGTTCTCCGGCATAAAGGGCGGCCTCTTCGGGGTCCTGAAGAAAAGCTGTCCGACCCCGGACCGGCGCCATCTTTTCGATGCGCCGCTGGGCAAAAGGCACCAGGGGCGTATGCGGATCGGCGCTGACATACCGGCCCTTCTGTCTTGCCACGGCCACGGTATTGAAATTGGCCGACAGCGCGCTGTTGAGGGCGTCATAGGGCTGCCTTGAACCATTGGTCTGACCGGGGATGGCGATACCCGGAGCGAAAAAGGAATCATCCACCAGAATGTTTCCCACGCGCGGCACCGCTTCCGCGATCCGCAGTGTCGCTTCCTCTATTTCCTCGGAAACCAGGCAGGGGTCGCCGTATCCCCGGATGACCAGATCGCCGTTGGGCTTCAGGTAGAACTCCGTGGTGAAACGGAACTCTTCTCCCAGAATGTGAAAAGCGGCAAGGCTGGTGATAACCTTGAGAATGGACGCGGGCACCAGCAGGGTGTCGCAGTTTTTGGAAAACAGAATGTGCCCGTCACTGTTTCGCACAATCAGGGCACTGTCAGTGGGACCGATGAGCGTATTCAGGTCACGGGGTTCCTGAGCCGCTACGGGACTCCACAGACATACCAGCGCCACCAGACAGGAAACCATGACGCCGTGACAACGATACAGCACACTTCTCATGACATTTTATCTTTACCAGATCCCTCGCGGGAATGTTTTTTCATGATGCGGTGAAAAACGCCTTGTAGGCATTGAAAGTCATATACACGTCCGCCTTGCTGGACAGTTCAAAGGGCGAATGCATGGACAACAGGGCAGGCCCGCAGTCAACGATGTCCATGCCGTAGGCGGCCAGAAACTTGGCCAGGGTGCCGCCGCCGCCCTGGTCCACCCGTCCCAGCTCGCCGGTCTGCCACACGATCTTCGCGCTGTTGAAAATACGCCTGACCCGGCCCACGTACTCGGCGCTGGCGTCGCTGGAGCCCGACTTTCCACCCGAGCCGGTGAACTTGGTGATGCACACGCCGTATCCCAGACGGGCCGCGTTACGTTTTTCGTGCACCTCCTGGTAGTCCGGGTCCAGGGCCGCGTTTACGTCCGCGGAAAGGGCCTCCGACGCGGTAATGGCCTTGCGCAGCACCCGCTCCGTGGCCGGCCGGCCCTGCTTTTCAAACAGGTCCGCGATAAAATCCTCCATGAACCGGGACTTGGCGCCGGAGTTGCCCTCGCTGCCGATCTCCTCCTTGTCGAAAAACAGGGCCACCGCGGTTTTGCGCGGCTTTTTGACTTCCTGAATCGCGGCCAGGGTCGTGTAGGCGCACACCCGGTCATCCTGGCCGTAGGCGCCGACCAGGCTCCTGTCAAACCCCACGTCCCTGGCACGGCCCGCCGGCACCGCCTCCAGCTCGGCGCTGGTAAAATCCTCCTCCACCATGCCGTACCGTTCAAACAGGTTCTTTAACACGGTCAGCTTGAACCGTTCCTTGAGTGTGCCGTCTCCGGCGGGCAGGCTGCCGGCCACCAGGTTGAGCTTCTCGGCCTCAAACGCTTCAGACAGCTTCTTGTTGGCCTGGAGCCTGGCCGCCAGGTGGGGCAGCAGGTCCGCGATGGTAAGCACCGGGTCGGTTTCCGCCTCGCCGATCTCCACGTCAAAGGCCCGGCCGTCTTTCCCGATCACCGTGCCGTACAGGGCCAGGGGACGGGCCAGCCACTGGTACTTGCGGATACCGCCGTAGTAGTGGACCTTGAGCATGGCCAGATCCACCTCCTCGTACAGCGGATTCTGCTTGAGGTCCAGCCGGGGGGAATCCACGTGGGCCGCGATGATCGCCATGCCGTCGGACAGGGGGGCGCTGCCCGTCACCGCGGCGGCAATGGCCTTGTTGCGGAACACCTTAAAGTATTTCCCCTTGCCTTTGGCCCGGCCGTCGATGTCCACAAAGCCGCTTTTTCCAAGAGTCTTCTGAATCAGGGCCACGGCCCGTCGCTCGGTCTTGGCGGCATCAAGAAACCGCTTGTAGCCTTCCGCAAAATCAAAGGCCTGGCGGATTTCAGCGGCGGAGAGCGTGTCCCACGCCAGTTCGGGTTTTCGAATCGTCTTTTTGGAAAAGGCTTCCATCTCTTTTTTACTTGTTCGGCGCGTCATATTTTTCTCCGCATGAATTTTTTCCCTGTGCGCTTTTATCCGGCCGGCGGGGTTTGGTTTCGATCCCGATACCGATACCGATACCGATACCGATGATACGGTGTGGTCAGCGACTATCAACCACAAAGGTCACCGGCCCGTCATTGACCAGAGCGACGTCCATCATGGCGCCAAAGGTCCCGGTGGCCGTCGGCACACCCTGTTTTTTCACCGCATCGACAAAAGAAAGATAAAGCGTTTCTGCCTTCCGGGGTTCCGCCGCATGAACAAAAGACGGTCGCCGCCCCTTGCGGCAGTCAGCCAGCAGGGTGAACTGGGAAACCACCAGCACGCCGCCGCCGGTTTCAATCACCGACCGGTTCATTTTACCTGCATCGTCCTCAAAAATTCGCAGGGCCGTGATCTTGTTTGCCAGAAAGTCGGCGTCACCGCCCTCATCGTCCGCGGCCACGCCCAGCAGCACCAGCAGGCCCGGCCCGATACTTCCCACCAACCGGCCGTCCACGGTGACGGAACTCTCCCGTACACGTTGAATCACCGCGCGCATGGCGCCTCCCGGACGCAAAAAAAGCCCGAAGACCGGGATGGGGAATCGCTAAAAGTCGCTTTCATCGGTCCTTGGCCATTTCCTGTCAGATAAGACCGGCCATGGCCTGAACAGCCAGCAGATAACCGGCCTTGCCGAACCCGGCGATCTGGCCCACGGCCACGTCGGCCACCATGG
>JBMORB010000074.1:0-3756 GCA_049320925.1 Thermodesulfobacteriota bacterium
ATATGCCAGCAGCGCGCCGATCAGAAACGCCGACAGAATGATGACGCCGTTATAAATTTTGGGCGACTCGTATGTCAGTACTTTGAAGGGCCGCCGGTCCACCACAAACCCACTGTTCTGCCAGGCGATAAAGCCGATAAGACCGACGATGACCAGCAGCAGCACGAACTTGACTTTTTTCATTTTCAGACACTCCTTCTTATAATCCGCATTGACCCATACGACGGCGCCGGACTTTCTTTCTTACCATAGTGACTTTTACAGCCTTCATCAACCTCTTTTTTGCAAGGATTCCGGTCAGGTCCCGGTCATTTGGAGAACCGGCTTGCGGTTTTCCGGGCACTGGCGCAGAAAATAGTTGTCCGTCATGCCGGCAATAAAATCCCGGACAATCTCGGGCGTGGAAAACCGCTCCACGTAATCCGGGGCCATGTCCTTTAAAAAATGGGTGAAAATCACCGACGACCGGTTGCCCTTTTCCAGATCATTGCAGTACCTTTCAAACAGCATGGAAAACAGATCCCGCACCGCGCCGGAAGCGGACTTGATTTTCGGGTTCATGTAAATGCGCTCATAGTTGAATTTTTTCAACTCCCGCAGCGCGTCGGACACCTCCTGGCCAAAGGCGACATAATCGTTGTCCATGCTCCGGGTGACGATATCGGTCACCAGGCTGTAGACGATCTTGCCGTTGGTGTCGCCCAGCACGGCCACGCTTTGCGCCGGCATCTCCTCCCGCCTCACCAGGCCCAGCCGGATGGCGTCCTCGATGTCGCGGCCGATATAGCTGATGGTGTCGGCAAACCGCACCACGCATCCCTCCATGGTCATGGGGGTGAGCTTGAGTGTCGGGTCCCGCCGCTTGGCCGCAATCTGGGCGTCGAACGTTTCAAAGGTTTTTCCCCGGTCGGCGGTGAGGTGAGTGGTGTGAATCTCGCCATCGTGGCACAGAATGCCGTCCAGGGTCTGAAGGCACAGGTTGCACCCTCTGCCCTTTCGCTCCACCGCCTCCAGAAAATGGACGCTCTGCACGTTGTGAAGAAAAGGGCCGATGCCCGCCTGCTCACACAGTTCCGACAGGTAAATCTCGCCCTCATGACCGAAGGGGGTGTGGCCGATATCGTGGCCCAGGGCGATGGCCTCTATCAGGTCCTCGTTGAGTCCCAGGGCACGGCCGATGGTGCGGGCCACCTTGGATACCAGTTGCACGTGGAGCACCCGGTGGGTGATGTGATCGTTTTCAATCAGGTAAAACACCTGGGTCTTGTCGATATACCGGGTATAGGCCAGGGAATGAAGAATGCGGTCCACGTCCACGGCAAAGGCCAGCCGGTAGTCCCGGTCGAGCTGATCCTCATGCCGCCGCCGGACCCGGGCCGCGCTGGGCGCGGCAAGGGGGGAAAGGGTCTGCCGCTCGCGCCGGTCAAGAACCGCTTTGATGGTATTCCACGTAGGAGACACGATTCACCTTCAGGCTGCCCGCGTAACGCGGTTATTGGCTCGTATCATAAAGAGAATCCGGCCAAAAGTCAAAGGCGGAAAGCCCGGAATAAAGAGGGAAAACCGACTTTTTGAAGCAACCGATCCGTTTTTCCCCGTTGGCGCCGGCCGGCCCCTTGACACACCAAGGGTTTAGTTTTATTTTCTAGGCGCAAAAGTTCGGTCACTGTACCCTTGCCAGGGAGGTGTTATGATGATGAACGATCTGAAGCGCAGGGTGGAAGAGGTCCACGCCACCATAAGCGGCATCAAGCAGGAAATCGCCAAGGTGATCGTGGGGCAGCACGAACTGATAGACGGCCTTCTGATCGGCCTTTTCACAAAAGGCCACATCCTGATCGAGGGTGTCCCCGGCCTGGCCAAGACAAGCGCGGTCAAAGCGCTGGCCGCCACGGTGGACGCTTCCTTCAAGCGCATCCAGTTCACGCCGGATCTGCTGCCGGCGGATCTGATCGGCACCGAGGTCTATCTTCCCAAGACAGGCGACTTCACCATGAAAAAAGGTCCGGTCTTCAACAACATCATTCTGGCGGACGAGATCAACCGGGCCCCTTCCAAGGTGCAGTCCGCGCTGCTGGAAGCCATGCAGGAGCGACAGGTCACCATCGGCAACAGCACCTTCCGGCTGCCCGACCCGTTTCTTGTCCTTGCCACGCAAAACCCCATCGAACATGAGGGCACCTACCCCCTCCCCGAAGCCCAGGTGGACCGGTTCATGCTGAAGCTGGTGGTGGGATATTCAAGCCGGGAGGAGGAAAAGGAGATCATGCGCCGGGTGGGGTTTGAAAAAGAACCCGAGGTGCGCAGCATCATCACGCCGGAGAAGCTCAACGATATCGTTCAGCTGGTGAAGGACATCTATATGGAAGAAAAGCTGAGAGACTATATTGTTGATCTGGTGTTTGCCACCCGCCATCCGGACCGGTACAAGGTAAATATCGCCCAGTACATCCAGTACGGCGCCTCTCCCAGGGCCACGATTTACCTGAGCCTGGCGGCCAGGGCCTATGCTTTACTCCAGGGCCGGGCCTATGTCACGCCCCAGGACATTAAGTCCATTGCCCCGGAGGTGCTCCGGCACCGGATTATTCTGACCTATGAAGCAGAGGCGGAAGACATTCCCTCCGAGCAGATCATCAATCATGTTTTTGACAGCGTAGAAGTCCCCTGACCTGTTTGGTTCACCAGACGGTCCGCGTCTTCCCTCTTTTAACACGCCCGCTGCAAAAAAACCCGCATCCGCGGCAGACGCGAACCATGGCACAACCGGCCCGGTGAACACTTCACGGGTGATTCGGCATGGAGACGGTAAATGGAGCCATCCGAACTGATAAAAAAAATAAAACGCATTCATATCAAGAGCGGCCGCATGGTCGACACGCTGATGGCCGGCACCTATCGTTCCGTGTTCCGGGGGACCGGCATCGAGTTTGAAGAGGTGCGCGAATATGCCATCGGCGACGATGTAAAAAGCATCGACTGGAACGTGTCCGCCCGGATGGGGCGCCCCTTTGTCAAGCTCTACCGCGAAGAGCGGGAACTGGTGCTGATGCTGCTTGTGGATATGAGCGCTTCCATGGGATTCGGCACCACCGGCTGCCGGAAGAAGGACGCCGCCGTGGAAGCGGCCGCCATCCTGGCGTTTAACGTCATCAAGAACAACGACCGGGTCGGGGCGGTGCTGTTCACCGACCAGGTGGAAAAGTATATTCCGCCCAAAAAGGGTTCGGCCCATATCTGGCGGGTCATCAAGGAGATCTTCTCCCATACTCCCGGGCATTCCGGCACGGACATTCAAAAGGCCCTGACCTATCTGGGGCATGTCTATTCCAAAAGGGCCATCGTGTTTCTGGTGTCCGACTTTATCGCCCATGACAGTTCCAGGGAACTGAAAACTGTCTCCCGGAAACACGAACTGATCAGCGTGTTTGTCTCCGACAAGGGCGACGTTTCCCTGCCGCCCGGCGGTATCGTGCGGATGGAAGACATGGAGACAGGCGGCCGTGTGCTGGTGGATGCATCCGACCGCAACACCCGGCGGCTGTATGAGCAGGCAGCGGCTGAGAAAAGCAACCGGGTTCTGGCCATGCTTCGGGGATGCGACATCGATTGCATCCGGATCCCGGCAGACAAGGCGTCCGAAAAGGAGGCTTATGTGGCGGACGCCCTGTCGTCTTATTTCCGGTACCGTGAAAAAAGGATCCGGTAAATGGTCCGAAAACTTAAAATTATCATTCTCCTCCTGGTTTGTTTCGG
>JBMORB010000075.1:0-28004 GCA_049320925.1 Thermodesulfobacteriota bacterium
ACAGAATCTACATCCGTGACCGTCAGGCCGGCACCACCACGGCGATTCTGGCCTATGGCGGGGCAGCGCCAAATGCAAGCATTGACAACCCGGCAATGGCCGGTGACGGTTCGGCCGTTGCCTTCCAGTCCACGGCTTCCAACCTGCTGGCCGCCGACAACCCCGGCGGGACTTCCAATATCTTTGTCTATGACACGGCATCCGGTTCCATCGACCTGATCAGCCGGTCCTACGGCAGCAGCCTTGCGGAAACCATTACCCCCACCTATGGCGCAAACAGCGGCTGCGAAGCACCCTCCATCAGTTACGGAGGCCGGTATGTGGCCTTCCTTTCCGCAGCCACCAACCTGATTTATGGCGCCGGCAACGGGTATTCACAGGTCTATGTCTATGACCGGACCACCGGCGAAATGGTGATCGCCAGCGCTCAGGACGGCGGCACAGGCCTGGCAAACAATTCCAACTATACCCCCAATATTTCAAATGATGGCCGGTATGTGGCCTTCAGCTCATGGGCAGGCAACCTGACCCCCACGGAAAACCCCGGCGATGACAGTGCCGTTTATCTGCGGGACCTGGTGGACCAGAAAACCACCCTGATTTCGAGGATCGACAACACGCTGGCCGGGTACGGCAGTGGTGTTTACGGAACCTCGGGCTCCGATCCGGTTGTCAGCGCCTGCGGCATGTATGTAGCCTTTGCGTCTTCTACAGGCTATCTGGCCGAACCTTCCGGCGGGAAGATATTCCTCGCCATCAACGACACCAACGGCGACGGCATTGCCGATACCGATGCCGACGGCGACGGCACACCTGACTGCGCGGACCTGTGCCCGGACGATCCGGACAAGATTGAACCCGGCGCCTGCGGTTGCGGCGTTGCCGATACCGACACCGACGGCGACGGCACACCCGACTGCCTGGAAGAAGAAGCGGCCCCGCTCCTGCCGGACACCGCAACGCAACCGGAAGATGCTGGAGTCAGCTGTTTTATCTCAACCGCCATCAACTAACACCACTTTACCGTTTCACATAAAGGAGGCGGGGCAAAAAGCCCCGCCTCCTTTCTTTCATCTGCATTTTCTTCCGACCAGCAAGCCTATCTGTTTTAAATTAAAAGGTTTTTAAAAATTATTGCTTTTGACTGCTTTTTTCTTTATGCTCAATTCGTTCTTTGACGGGTACAGCCTGTTGTTTTTCAACTTGAAATATTTGGGAGACACGCATGATGAAAACAAAACCAATGGTCTCGGTTCTGGTAATGGCCTTGTGCGGCCTGCTGATGCTGGGCGGTACGGCCCTGGCCGACACGGTGGTCGAAGGCAGCGCCACACTGGAAAGCCTTCACACCAACGGTACCCAGGGTGACAGTAACAGCCAGCACCCGTCGATCTCGGCCGACGGCCGGTACATCGCCTTTCAGTCTTATGCCACCACATTGATTGGCAACGACACCAACAGTGCCTCGGACATTTTTCTCCGGGATACGGCGGAGGGGATCACCACCCTGGTGAGCGTAGCCGCCTCTTACGGGGCCTATGGCTATGGCGCGAACAGCGGTTCCTTTAATGCCGCCATCAGCGGAAACGGCCGGTATGTGGCCTTTGACTCCTATGCCACCAATCTGGTAGCAGGCGGGACTTATGGCCAGCAGGTATTCATCCAGGACACCACCACGGGCATAACGGAACTGGTGAGTCCCAACTATGGCGGCGCTTACGGTGCCTACGGCTATGGCGCGAATGGCGAGAGCTGTTATCCATCCGTCAGCTTTGACGGCCGGTATGTGGCCTTTCAATCCGGCGCCACCAACCTGACCGCCGGCACCGACAGCAACGGCTACATGGATATTTTCATCCGGGATACCCAGGCAGGCGCCACTACCAGGGTTCTGGCTTATGGCGGTGCGGAGCCCAATAATTCTTCTTCAAGCCCGGCCATGGCCGGTGACGGTTCATCTGTGGCGTTTCAGTCTAATGCCACCAACCTGCTGGCCGCGAACAATCCGGATGGTGTAAATTCGAACATTTTTGTCTATGACACCGCCGCCGGCACCATTGAATTGATCAGCCGGGCCTACGGCAGCGACTTCACTGAAGCCGCCTCTTACGGCGCGGACAGCAGCTGCTACTATCCCGCTATCAGCTACGGGGGCCGGTACGTGGCCTTTGCGTCCATTGCCTCCAACCTGGTCTATGGCGGCGGCAACGGGTATCAGCAGGTGTTTGTGTACGACCGGACCACCGGAGACATGGTGGTTGCCAGCGCCCAGGACGATGGTACCGCCATGGGAGACTCTGGCAGCTACTATCCGTCCATTTCCCATGACGGCCGGTACGTGGCCTTTACATCTTATGCGACCAACCTCGCGGTCGTGGACAATGCCACGGGATCCTACCGGTTTGTCTACCTGCGCGACACCGTGGACAATCAAACGACGCTGATCTCCAGAGTTGACAATACCGTAGGCGGCTATGGCGCCGGGACTTATGGAGGCAACGCAGAAAACGGCCCTTCGGTCAGCGCCTGCGGCATGTATGTCGCGTTTGACGCCTATGGCAGCTATTTTGTGGAAGATGACACAAATGGGAACAGCGATGTCTTCAGGGTTCTTTACGACACTGACGGCGACGGCATCGGCGACATGGACGCTGACGGCGACGGCACGCCGGACTGCGTGGACCTGTGCCCGGATGACCCGGACAAGATCGAACCCGGCGCCTGCGGCTGCGGCGTTGCCGACACCGATTCGGACGGCGACGGCACCCCGGACTGCCTGGAGGAAGAAGAACCTGCCCCGGCCCCGCTGCTGCCGGACACCGAATCCAGCCTGGACTGTTTCATCTCCAGCCTTCTCCACTAAAACCCACGACGTCTTTTAAGCGTAAAGGCGGGGCAGCCATGCCCCGCCTTTTTTATGACCTTTCCCATTTTTGCCGCAATGGTCTATAATCCGGGCCATGCATATACTGATGATCGCGCCCCAGCCCTTTTTCACGCCCAGGGGAACCCCCCTGAGCGTCTATTACCGGCTGCTGGCCCTGTCCGAACTCGGTCACACCGTGGATCTGATGACCTGGCCGGCGGGCCGGAACATAGCCATTCCCAACGTCCACATTATCCGCCCCCCGGCCCTGTCCTTTATCAAGACGGTCAAAGCCGGGCCATCCCTGACCAAGCTTTTTCTGGACATGGTGCTGTTTCCCATGGCCTTTTTCCGTGCGGCCAGGAACCCCGGACGCTACCACTGCCTGTTTGTTCATGAAGAGGCCGTGGCCGCCGGTCTTGTCATGAAAAAAGTCTTCGGCATTCCCCTGATCTATGACATGCACTCCTCCCTGGCCGCCCAGTTTGAATCCTTTGATTACGCAAACTTGGCCCCGATCAAGCGCCTTTTCGCCCTGCTTGAAAAAGCGGCCCTGGCCCGGGCCGACTGCGTGCTGACCATCTGCCCGGACCTTGATCAAAGGGTCCGGGCCGCTGGATGCGACCGCGCCGTGCTGATTCCAAACTTCCGGCTGGACCCGGTTCCGGAGCCACGGGCCACCTTCCCGATGCCGGCGGCTTTTTCCCGGGCGCAGGCCTTTGCAAAGAAAGCCCCTGATGAGACCTTGCTGTTTTACGGAGGCACCCTTGAGCCCTACCAGGGCATTGACCTGATGCTGGAAGCCTTTAAAATTATCGCCGCAAAAAACAGGCGGGTAAAACTGCTGGTGGTGGGCGGAACCGCCAACCAGGTTCAGAAGGTAAAATCAAATTCACACCCGCTGCTTCAAAACGGCCGGCTTTTTTTCACCGGCACCCTGAACCCCGGCGCCGCGGCCGACCTGATGGCCCAGGCGGACATTCTGCTGTCACCGCGCACCCGGGGCACCAACACACCCCTCAAGCTGTACGCATACATGGCCAGCGGTATTCCCCTGGTGGCCACCCGTATTTACAGCCACACCCAGGAGCTGGACGCGGATCACGCGTTTCTGGCCGATCCCACACCGGATGCCTTTGCCGCCGCAATCGCCCGGTGCATGGCGGACAGGGACGAGGCCGGACAGAAGGCAAAAAATGCCCGGGCCCTTTACGAGCGGAAGTTTGGCCCGGACAGATATCGGCGACAGATTGAAAGCGCCCTCCTGCTCCTGGACAACGGAGATTAACACAGACCATGTGCGGTATCTGCGGTTATGTCGACAAAAAACAGGCGGGCATCGACCTGCGGGAACGGGTGCGGTCCATGAACCGGCATATGGTCCACCGGGGACCGGATGAGGAGGGTATCCTGGTCAGGGGAAACACGGCCATGGCCATGCGGCGCCTGGTGATCATCGACCCGGAAACCGGGTCCCAGCCCATCTTCAATGAAGACGGATCCCTGGCCGTGGTGTGCAACGGCGAAATTTACAACTTCAAGTCTCTGCGCCATAAACTGACCGATAAAGGCCACCGGTTCACCACCGCGTCCGACACCGAAGTGATCGTTCACGCATGGGAGGAGTTCGGCCCGGACTTTGTCAACCACCTGGAGGGAATGTTCGCCCTGGCACTGCTGGACATTTGTAACCAGACACTGGTGCTGGCCCGGGACCGGGCCGGCATGAAGCCCCTCTACTACCGTGACACCGGCGACTTTTTTGCTTTTGCCTCGGAGATGAGGCCCCTGCTTCAGATACCGGGCGTGGCGGGCCGCATCAATCCGAAGGCCGCCGACCAGTATCTGACGCTGGGGTATTCGCTTTGTCCCGAAACCCTGGTCCAGGACATTTGCAAACTGCCTCCGGCCCATTGCCTGACGGTCAACACCGGCGGCGCCATGGATCTGCGGTCTTACTGGCGCATCAGGCAAAGCGAGCCGGGCATGACAAAATCCGATGTCCGATCGGCCCTGCGTGCGGAACTGGCCCGGGCGGTACAGACCCACATGGTCAGCGACGTGCCCATCGGCGCCTTTTTGAGCGGCGGCATTGATTCAGGCATTGTCACGGGGCTGATGGCCCGATTTTCCGAAACACCGGTTAAGACCTTTTCCATCGGGTTTACGGATCAAAGCTATAATGAACTTCACTTTGCGCGCATTCTGGCCGACGCCTTTCACACCGACCACCATGAGGCGATGATCGGCCCGTCCGCTCCTGACCTGGTGGATGAAGTTCTGAACCACATGGACGAGCCCCTGTCCGACACCTCCCTGGTGCCCACCCTCATGGTCGCCCGGCTGGCGGCAAAAGAGGTCCGGGTGGTGCTCTCCGGGGATGGCGGGGACGAGCTGTTCGGGGGGTATGACACTTACATGGCCCACCTGACGGACCGGGCCATTTACCGGTACCTGCCGCCTGCCTTGCGAAACAGCCTGCTGCCGCGGCTGCTGGATAAAATCCATCCCGCATCCCGAAAAAAAGGGCCCGTGAACCGGGTAAAACGATTCGTGGAGGGCGCCGGGCAGCCTGAAAAAATGAAGCATTACCGGTGGATGACAGCACTTTACCCGCCCGAGAAGGCCCTTCTTTACTCAGACAGTTTCAAAGCCGGCCTGTCCTCCTTCGTGGAAACGCAAATTGACCGGGCCTTCGACCGATTTACACGCTGGGATGAAAAAAACCGCATGATGCTGGCCGATTTTCACATCTATCTTCCGGAAGACATTCTGGCCAAGGTGGACCGCATGGGCATGGCAGCCTCGCTGGAGACCCGCATGCCCTTTCTGGACCGCCGGGTAGTGGATCTGGCCTTTGGCCTTCCCGGAAACTGGAAAATCGACGGGGTTTCAAGAAAAGCGGTTTTAAAATCGGCCTTTTCTGATATGCTGCCGCCGGCGATCCTGGCCAGGGGGAAGGAGGGTTTCAGCATGCCCATGAAAAACTGGCTGAAGACCGACCTGCGGCCCCTGATGGCCGACCTGCTGAGCGCGCGGGCACTGGAGCCCCTGGGGCTTTTTGATCCGGCCCGGGTGTCCAGGCTGATGGATCAGCATGTGCGGGGCACCCATGACCACGGCCGCCTGCTCTGGGCCATGATGGCGCTGTCCCGCTGGTGGCACACCCATGTTCTGAAAGGCGGGCGATGAACGCGATCCAGAACCTCCGGCGCCTGGCAACCCTTTGGGGGGACTTTTCAAAACGTCGCGCCGTGTGCCGCGGCCTCCCCGTTCGCCTCTGGATAGAAACCAGTTCCCTGTGCAACCTGTCATGTCCCATGTGCGTGAATCGAGACCTGCCCCCGGCGGAAAAACGGAACATGGACATGGCGCTTTTCACGCGCATCATCGACCAGGTCAGGACCTTTGCCCATGATGTCAACCTTCATCACCGGGGCGAACCCCTGATCAACCCCGATTTTCCGGACATGCTCCGCCACGCCAAAAGAAGCGGCCTTGCGGTGCGGTTTCACACCAACGCCGTCCTGATGGACCGCGCGCTGGCGGCCCGGATTCTGGCATCCGGGCCCGACCTTGTTTCCATTTCCTTTGACGGGTTTGAAAAAGACGCCTACGAAGCCATCCGCAGGGGGGCCTGTTTTGAAACCACCGTGGAAAATATCGCCGGACTGCTGGACGAAAGGCAAAAGCAACGGGCACGAACCTACATCATGGTAGAGCGCATCGCTTTCCCCGGTCTTGATCACGCACCGCCGCCGGTCGAGGCCCGGGCATTTGAAAAGCGGTTGACGTGCCTCGGCGTCGACGAAATCGTGACCAAGCAGCCTTTTGCATGGCCGGCTGCCGGCCCGGCTCGGCCCGGGGGATCAAACCGGAGCTGCGCCTTTCCATGGTATGCCATGGTCATTTGCGCCGACGGCACGGTGACGCCCTGTCCCCAGGACGGACGGTCCTTTATGCGGATGGGTGATGCCGGGAAACAGTCGCTGCGCGATATATGGAACGGGCCGGCCTATCAAAATTTGCGAATGGCCATGTCCCAAAACGCCGCCGGCCTTCCCCTGTGCGGCGGCTGCGACCGGCTTACCCGGCCGCAGGCCGCGGGCCTGCCCGTCCAGTACATGGTTCCGTTTCTGCTGGACATGTTTGCCGGATACGGCCCCCTGCGGCGCCGGGTGGGAAGCTTTGAACGAAACCGGCGGGGGAAAAAATGATCATCGGTATGGCGGCGGCACAAGGGGCTCTTGCCCCCCTGTTCATCGACAAGCTGCGGAAAGCCGGCGGCTGTGAGGAGCCGCTTTCGCGCGAAGCCTGCCTTCAGGCCGACGGATACCTTTTTACCGGCGTTCCATCGTCGGCAGACGCCGGCATGGCCGGCCACTGGGCGGCCCGGACCCCGGACGGCTCCACTGGCGCGCTGGTGGAAGGATGTTTTTACAACCGGCAGGAGCTGATCCGGCGCCTGGCCATCCCCGCCGGAGAAGCGGCCGGCGTCAGCTGCGCGCGGATGCTGCTGCTGCTTTATGAAAAAACGGGCGAAGATTGTCTTTCACTGCTCAATGGCAAGTACGCCCTGGTGATCGCCGACCGGACAGCCGAAAAAATCATCGCCGCCACCGACCGTATGGGAGAGGCGCCCCTCTACTATCACGAGGATGGCCGCCGGTGCATGATATCGACATCCCTGGCCGCCATTCAAAGACTTCGGGCACCGGACAATGAGCTGAATATGGAGGCGCTCTTCCGCTTTCTGGCCTTCTCCTACAACCCCGGCCCGGAAACCTTTTTGAAAAACGTGTACCGCCTCGGCACGGGCGAAACACTGACCTTCCGCCGGGGCGCCTGCTCGATTTCCCGATACTGGAAGCCCGCTTTTGCGCCGGTCTTTACCGGATCCCCGGACCAGTGTAAAGATACGCTTGTCGGCATGATCGGTGACGCCGTGGCCCTGCGCATGGCTGATCCCGGCCGGACCGGCGTTCTGCTGAGCGGCGGCATCGATTCCTCAGCCGTGGCGGCTTTTGCCGCGCGGTCCGATCCGGCGATCCGCTGCTTTTCCTACCGCTGTCCCGAATCCTCTTATGACGAAAGCGAACATGCCCGGCGCATGGCCCGGTACGCTGGGGCCCCCCACGAAGTCGCGGCTTTCACCGAAGACCGGACCGAAGAAATTCGGGCCATCGTGGCCCGCATGGACCAGCCCTTCTGCGACATCGGCGTGGAGGTGGCCACCGTCCTGGCGGGCGCCCTGGCCCGGCAAACAAGCTCGTGCCTGCTGTCCGGAGACGGCGGAGACGAGCTGTTCGGGGGTCATCCCGTCTACATCGCCGACAGGGCCGGACCCGTCATCGACCGTCTGCCATCGGCGGTCCGGCGTTTTCTGTCCGGACTTTCCGGTGCCATTCCCGACGTTTCGGAAAAGAAAAGCCTGCCGGTCAAGGCCAAACGGTTTCTTTACAGCCTCCGGTATCCGCCCGCGCTGGGCACTCACCGGTGGCGGGTGCTCTTTGACGCGGAAACGCTTGCCGGTCTTCTGGACAGGGACCACGGGCACGACCTGACCGATGCCATGCTGTTCGGCCCGGTCATTCGAATCAACCGGGAAGCCGGGGCCGCGGACCGCCTGTCAGCCTCTCTGTACAGCGATTATGCCACCACGGTTCCCGCCACCCTGGATCGGCTGCGGCTGCTTGCGCCCATGGGACTTGAATCCAGACCGCCCCTGCTGGATTACCGGCTGGTCGACTTCTGCGCCGGGCTTCCCTCCCGTTTCAAGATACGGGGGCCGGCCGGCGCCAAGCATATTTTCAAACAGGCCCTGCGCGGCATCGTGCCCGACGATATCCTATTCCGGAAGGACAAGCTGGGCAACTCCGTGCCGCTAAAAAACTGGATACGCCGGCCCGGCAGAACCCGGGAGCTGTTGCGGGACGTGCTTTCAAGCCAGCGGCTGCAAAAGCGGGGGTTCTGGGACCCGCAACAGGTCAACCGGATGATCCAGGAACACCAGGCCGGCCGGGTCAACCATTCCCACCGGCTCTGGGCACTGGTCGTGCTGGAACTGTGGCTGACTCATCACATGGATGGAAAATCATGACGCGGACCGCATTCATCACTGGCGCCACGGGCTATACGGGCAGTCACCTGGCCAGGCGACTGGCGGCCCACGGCTGGCGGGTCCGTGGCCTGGCCCGCTCCCGGCAGGGCGCGGACCGGCTTAAGAAAGCGGGATGCGAGCCGGTCTTCGGCGACATCACCGATCCCGACAGCTTTGCCGGAGGCGTTCAGGGGGCCGACGTGGTGTTTCATCTGGCCGCCGAGTATCGCACGGAATTACTCGAACACGAATTTTACCGCGTCCATGTCCAGGGGACGAAAAATGTGGTGGATGCCTGCCTGGCGGCGGATGTCGAACGGCTGGTCCACTGCAGCACCGTGGGGGTACATGGCCGCGTCACATCTCCCCCGGCGGACGAAAACGCACCCTTTGCGCCAGAGGACGCCTACCAGCGGTCCAAACTTGAGGGTGAACGGCTGGTGCGGCAATACATGGCGAACCGATCCCTTCGCGCCGTCATCTTCCGTCCCGCCGGTATTTACGGGCCCGGCGAAATGCGGTTTCTGAAACTCTTCAGGCTGGCGGCCGCGCCGGTCACGGTGATACCCGGCAGCGGAAACACCCTTTACCACTTCACCTATATCGACGACCTGGTGGAAGGCATTCTGCTGTGCGGGGAAAGGCCGGAGGCCCTGGGCAACACCTTCATTCTCGCGGGAGACGGCCATGTATCCATCAACGAAGCGGTTTGTGCCATTGCCGGGGTTCTGGGTAAAAAGGCCCGCGTGATCCACCTGCCCCTTTCGCTGGTGACCGGCGCGGTGGTGGCAAACGAAGCCCTCGCGGCCGCTTTCGGCATCCGGCCCGTGCTCTACCGCCGGCGCATTGACTTCTTCACCAAGGACCGGGCCTTTTCCATCGACCGGGCAAGACGGGTGCTGGGGTTTGATCCGAAAATCGGCCTGAAGGAAGGCGCGACCCTGACGGCCCGCTGGTATATGGCAGAGGGGTTGCTATGACCATGAAAATACAGCTCATTGTGCCGCCCGCGGGTTATGTGGCCGGAAGATGGGCCGGGAACGTCTCCATGCCGCCCCTGGGCCTTCTTTCCCTGGCGGCCGTGCTGGAACAAAACGGCATGCAGGTTGAGATCGTCGCCTCGGACGTGCTGCGCTGTTCATGGTCCGGCATCAAGAGGCGGATTCAGGCGTTCCAGCCGAATATCGTAGGCGTGACCGTCACCACGGAAAACCGCTTCGACGCCTTCCGGCTGATCCGCATCGCCAAAAAGGCCGGCCCCGGCATCATCACCGTGCTGGGCGGCCCCCACATCACCATGACCGGTGGCGAGACGCTGGAGCATGTGACCGCCGCGGACATCCTGGCCCTCGGAGAAGGAGAACAAACGCTTGTCGAGCTGGCGCGCGCCCTGGAATCCGGTAAAAGCCTCTCCACCGTGTCCGGTATCTGCTTCCGGAATCCGGACGGCACCATCGTCTTTACCGGACGGCGGCCGGCCATCGAGTCCCTTGACAACCTTCCCATGCCGGCACGACACCTGGTTCCCCTTGAAAAATACAACTTTTTCGTAACCACCCGGGGAGTTCGCCGGAAAGCCGCCAGCATGGTCACGTCCAGGGGCTGCCCCTTTGGCTGCTATTTCTGTTCCACGCCGGTCTCATGGGGGAGAAAAGTTCGGGCGCTGTCGCCCGACCGTGTGGCGGCGGAAATCAAGTGGCTGATTGACGAATACGGAACCGAGTTTATCTGGTTTTACGACGACACGTTCAACCATGACACGGCGCGGCTTTGCGCCATCATGGACCGGATGATTGAAAAACGGCTTCCCGTCCGTTTCGCCTGCGAGCTTCGCATCGACACCCTGGACAGGGCCGTTGTGAATAAGATGAAACAGGCCGGCCTGGAGCTGGCTTTTTTCGGCGTCGAGTCCGGGTCCGACCGGGTCAGGCGAAAAATCGCCGGAAAACCCTTTTCCATTGAAAAAGCCCGCGAATTTGTCCGCTGGTCGGTTGAAATGGATTTTATTCCCGCACCTTTTTTTATTTTTTCCCACCACACCGAGACCTGGGATGAGGCCCGTCAGACACTGGCCGTCATGAAGGAAATGGCGGCCATCAATCCGCTGGCGGACATATCCGCCTCCATTCTGCATGTATACCCCGGCACGCCGCTGGAGGCCATTGCCAGAAAAGAAGGCGTCATTCCCGCCGATTTTTCATGGTCCAGGCCGTCAGACATGAAACGGGTTCCCTGCCTTCCGGCGGCCCAGGGCCATGTGCCCCTGTTCAAGGACCGGCTGACCTGGTGGCAGATTGCCACACTGACCGCCGAATGGTCGCGCGTCTGCGGCAAACAGATCGGCCGGTCGAAAATCAGGCGGGCGCTTTCGCCGGACGGCGGCATAAAGACCGTGGCCGTCGGCGGGATCTTCGGCCTGGCGTTTCTTTATCAACGCGTTCAGCAGTGGATCGGAAAATGACAAGACGAACCGGACTTTTCATTCGCGTGGCGGTGGGCGGGGCGCTGTTTCTGGCGGTGGCACTGAACATCGATCTCGCGCGGCTGAAGGGAATGGTGGCCGGCATCCGTTTCCATTACATGGCCCTGGCCGCCGTTGCCCTGCTGGCCAACCGACTGCTGGTATACTATCGCCTGAAGCGGCTGCTGGACACCAAGGGAATCATCGTCCCCTATGCGGACATGGTAAAGCTCTACTGGATATGCGACTTCGGCAGCCTTTTTGTTCCGGGGTCCGTGGGCGCCGACCTGCTGAAAATCCTTGGCCTGAAGCATTACCTGAAGGACGCCCACAAAGCGGCAGCGTCGGTGATCATGGAACTGTTTCTGGGCACCTTTTCCCTGGTCACCATCGCCTTTGCCAGCCTGCTGATCTGCGACAGCGATGCTCTCAGCCGCCGTTTTTTTCTGGCCTTCCTGTTTGCAGGCGGGGCCTGCGTTGCCGCCGGCGCCGCGCTGCTGATCTTCCCGGAGCCGGTCCGCCGGGCCGCCGCCAGGCTGCCGTCCAGAAAAATCACCGTCTGGATCAGCCATCTGGTCGACGCGATTCTGGCCTTTTCGGGTTTCAAAAAACTGCTGGTCTTTCTGTTTCTGCTGTGCCTGATCATTCACTCGCTGCGGGTGCTGATGGTCTACCTGGTGTCCCTGGCCCTGGGCCTTGACATTGCCCTGAGTCACGTTTTTCTGCTGTTTCCCCTGGTACTGTTCGCGATCACCCTGCCCATATCCATCGGCGGCCTGGGCGTCAGGGAAACCGCCTTTATCTACCTGTTTTCCCTGGTGGGAGTGAATGCCACCGCAGCCTTTACCCTGTCGCTGATCTCCTCCTTGGTGCCCCTGTTTATCAAGCTGTGGGGCGGGCTCATCTACATCAGGGAAGGCTTCTGGATCAACCGGAGGGAGACTTGAAGATGCCGATTCTCCGACGCTTGGCCGGCCTGGCGGCCGCTGTTCTGACAAAGCCCCTGAAAGTCCGGACCATGCCCATCCATCTTCAGATGGAAATCACCACCTTCTGTAACCTTGCGTGCGTGATGTGCCCCCGGGCCGCGCTGGTGAAAAAGCCCGCCCACATGGCGGTAGACAGCATTTCCGCGCTTATTGAAGCGATTCAGCCGGCCACCGTCAATCTCAGCGGCCTGGGAGAACCCCTGCTGCACCCGCGCATCCGCGACATCGTCATCTTCTGCAAAGCCGCCGGCTCGGCGGTCAATTTTCCCACCAGCCTGGCGGTTCCGACAAGCGCCATGGCCGACCTGGTTGAAAGCGGCATCGACCAGGTGAAAATTTCCATCGACGCGGCAACGCCGGAGACCTGGCGCCGCATTCGCGGGGAGGACCGTTTCACGCAGGTCATCGATAACATTCGGGAGATCAACCGCCTGAAAAAAGAGACCGGCGCAAACAGGCCGGCCCTGCGATTCAACGTGGCGGTGCTGTCCCACAACATCGACGAAATGGCCGACATCGTGACTCTGGCGGCCGACCTTGATGTTCAGGCTGTCTATTTCCAGTGGCTGCTCTACGACGGAGTGCCGGACAAACAGGATGAGTTGAATGCCGGACTCACCGAAAGCCGGCTTCGCAAAACCATTGACCGGGTAAAACAGGCGTCCCGCCGGACAGGCGTGGCCACCAACATCGGCGCGTGGCAGCGGGACATGGCGGTTCTGGCCTCGCGAATGGCAGGACAATCCGCAAAGCCGGACCGAACCTGCTATTTTCCGTGGTTGTCCACCTACGTGGATGTGGCCGGGAATGTGATGCCCTGTCCCAAGTTTGCCAATACCCGGGAAGCGGTCATGGGCAACGTGTTTGAGACGGATTTCTCGGTGATCTGGAACAGCGGGAGCTATCAGACATTCAGACATTCGTGGAAGCAGCAGCCTTTATACGACACCTGTCGCCACTGCGTGCCCCTTACCCTGTTTGACGCAGGGACACTTTTTCGCAGGCTGACCGGCCGATTATAGCCCCTGCAGATTTGACGCCAGAATCCGGGCTGCCAGATCGTGCCCGTTTTCGTTCCAATGGTTATTAATGTCAAACTCCAGGCGATCCCCCGTTGTTTTGAACGCCTCCTGAAACGGCCCGGTCAGGTCCACAAATTCCAGCCCCAGTTTCGCGCAGATATCGGCGGCCATCCGGTTCATCCAGAAGACGGGGCTCTCTTCAATGGGACCCTCCGAGTAGATATCCGGCCGGGGCGCGTCCATGGCCACAATCAGGCGGATACCGGGGTTTTCGTCCCTGATTCTTTTTAGCACAAACGTGGTGACCGCCAGAAGACGATCCCTGTGACCGGCCAGACGGTCCGGGTCCACGTTGGCGGTATACCCTTTGGGCCGTTCCGCCATCTTGAAATAGATGCCAGCCAGGTCCAGATTTTTGAACATGTATCGAAAGGTAGCCGACCACGTGAGCCACTGGTACAGGGGCGTCTCTTGCGGCGCGACCTCGTAAAAGCCTTCCCGGTTTTCCGCCAGTTGCAGAAAATAGGGCTTGCGTGCCAGGCTGACCAGGCTTTCGTCAAAGTCGTTGTGAATCAGCAGAAAAATCATCACATCCGGGGAAAAGACCCGCCTCACATACCGGCTCATGTGCAGATACTGGGAAAGGGGCGCGCCGTCGTGGCCGAAGCTGTAAACCTCGCAGGTGTCGCCGGCCATTCGGCGCAGAAGCGAGGAGAAGCTTTTGTCCACATCCACCTGCAGGGCACGGACATAGGAGTCCCCGATAATACAAACTCGTTTTTTTTCGCCTTTTTCCGACACGTAATCCACCGGACTGTTCCATCCCCAATTATTGGTACGCCACCTGGCCCGGTACTGTGCCAGGGGCCCCATGGTGTAAAGCCCGGTGGTCCTTCGCGTGGCATCGGCCCGC
Organism: Thermodesulfobacteriota bacterium; assembly: GCA_049320925.1. Taxonomy (GTDB): domain Bacteria; phylum Desulfobacterota; class Desulfobacteria; order Desulfobacterales; family Desulfosudaceae; genus Desulfosudis. The sequence goes on from JBMORB010000075.1 coordinate 14,352, forward strand.
AGCATGGCGTGGTCCCTGTCGAAAAAAGCCAGCGGCTTGGTACAGGCCGGAATGACAAGACGGAAAAAAAGTTCAAGAAACAAAAGAACCGCCGCGACCACCGGGAGGGTGACGCAAAGCAGATTTTTTTCCATCCCCTGCAATTTCATAAGGCGCTTTCCCGGCTACGGGGTTTTATGCATCGTCCACCGCAACCGGACCAGTTCCACCAGGCTTTTCGCGATCACGGCCGGATGGGCGCCCGTGGCCTTGCCCGCGGTTCGGGGCCGGTGGCCGCGCACCGGCACGTTCTCAATGACAAACCCGGCCCGGCGGGCCCGGATTAAAAACTCGGCGCTGAACATGGCTCCCCGGCTGATGATGTCCTTTTTTACGGCGTCGATCACCGGCTTTCGAATCAGTTTGAAGGCGCAGTTGATATCCCGGGCCGTCTTTCCGAAAAACACCGTGACCAGCATATGCCATCCCAGGGCATTGATCCTGCGGATCAGCGATTCCCGCCGGGGGCACCGGTATCCGGCGGCAATGTCGGCTTTGTCCATCACGGCCAGCAGCGACACGATCTCGCTCACGTCAAACTGCATGTCCGCGTCGGTGAGAAACACCAGGTCCTTTTGCGCGGCGGCAAAGCCCGTGAACATGGCGGCACCGCATCCCCGGTTTGTTTCATGCCGGACCAGCCGGATACGGGGATTGGTCTTCGTCTTTCCGGCAACCCTTTCCGCGGTCCGATCGATGCTGCCGTCGTCGACCACCAGAATCTCGTAATCAAACCTGTTCGTGGACATGACATCCACCACATGGTCCAGCATGCGGCCAATCAACGCCTCTTCGTTGTACGCGGGAAGAACGATGGAAATCGAAGATTTCATGTGCAAAGATATGCCATAAACCCCTTAATCCCACAATAAAAAAGGACCGCTGACACAGCGATCCTTACTTTCTGATTGGCCCGCCCGGCCCAAGGCAAACGGGTCTAGGCAACCCACTGCTTCCCTCCCCGATGAAAACACAAAAAACTAAAAACCACGCAAGTATTTGTTTTTTTATGGCGCGCCCGGCCCGACTCGAACGGGCGGCCTACGGATTCGAAGTCCGGCGCTCTATCCAGCTGAGCTACGGGCGCGAAAGAAAACCGGCGCCGGTCATGTTTGAACGGCACCGGTCAGGGGCAAAAAATGGGGTGAGTGATGGGACTTGAACCCACGACACCCAGGGCCACAACCTGGTGCTCTGCCAACTGAGCTACACCCACCGTGCGAAATGTCCCCTTCTAGCATCAAGCCGCCGCGGTTTCAAGCAAATTTGTGTGCGTTTTACAAAAGAATGCGGCAGGTCCGGCAACCTGAGCCGTCAATCAAAGTATTCTTCCATGTGCTTGAGAAAAAACGCGGCCTTTGATTTTGCAATGCCGGTCAGCACCGGACTTTCCGGCAAAATACCGGGGTCCGCAGCCAGCGCGGCTTCCAGCTTTTTCACATAGGCTTCCCGGTTATGCACCTGGGTATCAAGAAAACGGGCCTCAAACACATCCACCAGCAGCAGCCGGTTGCCGGTCACGGCCCGGGCCTGGTCAAACATCTGCTGGGACGCCTCCGGCCCACCCCCTACGCCGAAAAAGTCCGGAATAAAGGAATAATAAACACCGAGAAAAGCCTTTCCCATGCCGAAAAAGTAGGAGTCATCCATTTCAAGAGACCGCTGGACCATTGCCACGGCATCGGCCAGCTCCACAAGGGCACCCGGGTCGGTCATGTTCTGCAGGATCCAAAGCCCTTTGCTCAGACCGGCCCAGCTCAAGGCTTCCATATAGGTCTTATCCAGTTTTGCCACCAGTTCCGGAATGTTTTTCCCCTGTTCAAGTCCTTTTCGGAAAGCCCGGTCGGTCATCAGCGCCCGCAGTCCATAATCCTTGCTGATGGCATACAGCTCAGCGGCATAAACCGGATCATCATCTTCCATCAGCATGCCGTAGGAACAATAGATAAAAGCCCCTTTTTCCAGGTAAAGCCGGTTGTTGGGCGATATGCGGATCAGTGCGGAAACCAGCAGGCCGTTGGCCGCTATCCCCTCTCGGATGGCCCGGGCGTTTTGCGTGCCCGCGGTTTCCTTCACCATCTGGGTGACAAAAGGAGCAATAAAATCGGCCTGCATGCGGAAAATCAATGAACAGCCGGTGCACGTGACGGTCAGGAAGACCGCCAGAACCAGCAATGACAACGCTTTTCGCGTTTTTTCCATATCCATGACTCCAGACTGACCTGTTTAATCACCGCAATATTTCAACAGCGGTCTTGGCTGTTGAACAACTCACAAAATTAAAACGGCTGCCATCGTAAAACCCAAACGCCAGACGGCTTTGTAAAAAGTTCAAGTTCAAGGCGCGCAAATTCCGAGGAACGCAGCGCAACGCAGAAATTGGGCTTCTTACAAAGCCGTCAAAATTGAAGTACCGGCACTCTCTTGCCCGACAACTCCACCAGCCACAGCGAAAGGGCCGGAAGATAACTGATTATTAGAAGCGCTGCCACCAGCAGGATCAGAAATGGAACAACCATACGATATAACCTTACAATGGGGATGTCAAACCTCAGGCTCGAGATAAAAAGATTGATGCCCACCGGCGGGGTCAGGTACCCGATCTCCAGGTTGGCAAGAAAAATGATGGCCAGATGAACCGGGTCGATATTGAAGGTTTCAGCCACCGGCGCCACCAGGGGCACCACGATGACGATGGCGGAAAAAATATCCATCAGGCACCCCACGACCAGCAGAAAAATATTGAGCAGCAGCAGAAACACGATCCTGCTGGAAACATGGTCCGAGATCAGGCCCACCAGCTTCTGGGGCACCTGAACATCCACCAGAAAATTGGTCAGGCCCAGGGCCACGGCCAGGACGATGAGAATGGCGCTGACCATGACCATGCTGTCGATGGTGATGGCGACCAGTTTGCTCAGCGGTATTTCCCGGTAGATGAGACATTCAGTCACCAGGGCGTAAACCGCGGTGACCGAGGCCGCCTCCCCCACGGTAATAATGCCGCTGTAGATGCCGCCGATCACCACAAAGGGCAGAGGGGCGATCCACTTGATCTCCCAGAGCGTTTTTCCCAGCCGTGCCAGGGAGAAGGGGATGGTGGGCACTCGCCGCCGGATGCCGCTTGCCACGCCGAATCCGGCCAGCAGGCAGACAATCAGCGCGCCGGGCAGCACCCCGGCGATAAACAGTTCCGTGATGTCCACGCCGGCAATCATCCCGTAGATCAATATGGGAAGGCTGGGCACCCACAGCACGCCCGAACTGCCCGACGCGGTGATCAGGCCCAGGGAAAAGCTTTCCGAATACCGGTTATTGACCAGGGCGGGCAACAGCAGGCCGCCGCAGGCCAGAATCGTGATGCCGCTGGCGCCGGTAATGGCGGTAAACACGGTGCAGGCCGCCACCGTCACGATGGCAAGGCCGCCGGGAATCCAGCCCACAAGGGCCTCGGAAAAGCGGATCAGCCGGTCCGGAGACCGGCTCTCCGCGAACAGGTATCCGGCAAAAATAAACAGCGGAATGGCGATAAACCCCGGCGCGTTGGCCAGCCGGCACATCTCGATGACCGGAACGGAAATGCTTTCACCGGCCACCAGGCCGAAAAGCAGCACAGCTCCTCCGCCGATGATGGCAAACAGGGGGGCGCCGGTCAGAACGGCGGCAACGAACACAAGCGCAATGGCAATGGTAACAAGGGTCTCCATATAACAGCCGTTCCGCCCGCCGTCTTATTCGGCGGCGGTTTCTTTTGCCAGCCGTTTCAGGCCGCTGACCACAAAGGCCGCGCTTCGAAGGGCCACGGCCGCAAAAGTATAGGGGATCACCAGCCGCAGCATCCACTCCGGCGCCCCGAAGAAAATGGTTTGAGGAGAGTAGGGCCGTGTCAGCGCGATATAGTAGACTGCGGCCCAAAACAGGAGACCAGCAGCGGCCACGGTAAACAGGTCCGCGTAAACTTCCGCCAGGTGCCGGGTAATACGGTTTTTCAGCAGGCGCGGAAGGATATCGATGCGCAGGTGGCTTTTCCGGTCGGCGGCCAGGGATGCGCCGACAAAAACGATCCAGATCACCTCGGCCCGCAGCACCTCGCTGACCCAGACAAAACCGAAATCAAAGAAATTCCGCAGCACCACCTGGGAAAAGGCCAGGCCGATCATGGAAAAAAGAAGAAGGCACAGCAGGGTTTTCTCAATGACAACCAGGCTTCGGTGGAAAAACAGAACCAGCCGAACGATCCTGGAAGGGGGAAGGGTCAAGGCTTTTTGCTCCTGTAACGGGCCAGGTGGTCTTTTACCTTGTCAAGGAGTTCCCTTGGATAGAGCTTGCCGGCCTGATCGTCCCACACCGTCACGGCCCCTTTTCGAATGGTGTCGATCTGGGCGTCGGTCATGTCCACCCGTTTGATGCCGTATTTGACCATGGCGTCCAGGGCCTTTTCGTTGTCCTTCCGGGTGGCGGCCACAAACCGCTTTTCCACGCCCGGCACGGCCACGGCGATGCCGGCCCGTGCCTTTTCCGACAGGCTGTTCCACGCGTCCAGGGTGCAGACCACCAGGGCTGGTGAATAGCGGATCTTGACCGGCACCATGTACTTGACCACCGGGACCAGCTGGGTGGCGATCATCCACAGGGCCGGGGCGATCAGGGAGTCGGCCACGCCCTGGCGCAGGGAGGACGCCAGCTCGGGAATATCCACGGGAATGGGGCTGGCGTTTAAGCTCTTGAGCAGGTGTTCCTCCAGGGGGCCGTACCATGTCATGAACCTTGCCTTCTGAAAATCGGCCAGGTCCGTAAAGCTCCATTTCACCGAGTAAATCTGGTCAAAATCCTGGTCCAGCCATACCAGGAGCTTGAAGCCCCTTTTCTGCATCAGCCGGTCGAATTCAGACCACATCTTTTCCCGGATATAATCAACTTCCTCAACGCTTTGAAAAAGGAAGGGCAGCTCCACAACGGCAAACTCGGGGCAGGCGACCGTGGCGCCCTGGCCGGTCAGGCCGGCGGCCTGGAGCTGGCCCACCCGCATCTTGGCCACGATATCTTCATCATCGCCCATCAGGCCGCCCCAGTACATCTTCACGTCCAGCTCGTTGTCGGTGGCCGAATGGATCACGGGCAGCATGATGGCTTCAAACTGGTGGGCCCATCCCACCCCCTTGGGCGTGAGCGTGCCCACCTTCCAGATGACCTTGGGCGTTGTGTCGGCATGGGCAACGGTCATGGAGCCCGCCGTCCAGAAAACCGCCAGCAGGACTACCAACGCGCAAACTGTCTTTTGAATCATACACTGCTTTATCATCGCCAAACGCCTGTCAGTCCTTCCGTCAAAACCATACACTCCCAAACATCAGGCTTGAGTTGAAAAACATAATTTCTGCTTTTCACCGCAAAGACGCAAAGAGCGCAAAGGGTTGTGTTTCGCTTCGCGGTAAGGCAATCGGTGTTTTACGCCAAAGCGTCCATCTTTTTCTTTACGTCCTTTGCGCCTTTGCGGTGAATTTCAGCTTTTAAAGATTCTCAATAGCGGGCATCCGCATAGTTGAGCCAACCCCCGGCCTCGATCAGGGCCCGGTCAAACCCGCTTAAGGAGAAGGGAACCTCTTTTCGAACGTCTCCGGCGGTGAATATAAAAACCGACCGTTCCAGATCGGTTTCCACCCGGGTGTCCTTTCCCGCGAAGGTCTTGAACAATCCGTCGATGGTTTTCGCCGGCAGCTCGGCGGCCAGCATGCCGCAGTTGTACATGTTCTGCCGGAAAATGCGTGAAAAACTCTCCGCGATCACCACGTCGATGCTGTTGACCTCCAGTGCCCAGGCCGCGTGTTCCCTGGATGACCCGCAGCCGAAGTTGGCCCGGGTGACAATGGCGCCCTTTCCCCGGACGCCGGCGGCCGGATCAAACCCCTCCAGGGCCAGGTCCTCCAGCAGGTGGGGTCCCAGGGCCTGCTTGGAGATTTCGGTCAGGTATTTGGCCGGAATGATCTCGTCGGTGTTGATGTCCGACCGGTCCAGAAACAGTACATTGCCATCAAAGGATTCCATGCCGTATTTACTCCATTTGTTTCTTATACAGTTTTGAATTGGTGATACATCCTGCAATGGCGCCGGCCGCGGCCGTGGCCGGGCTGGCCAGGTGAACCATGCCGCCCTTGCCCATGCGGCCGTTAAAATTCCGGTTGGTGGTGGACAGGCAGACCTCGCCCGGCGCCAGCACCCCGTTGCTCATGCCCAGGCAGGCGCCGCAGGTGGGGTTGGTGACGCAGAAGCCGGCGCTCATAAAGGTTTCAATCAGCCCCTCGCGAAGCGCTGCCTGATATACCTTGGGCGTGGCCGGGGACACGATGCCCCGCACCGACGGATGAATCTTTTTCCCTTTCAGAACCCGTGCGGCCACCCGCAGGTCTTCCAGCCGGCCGTTGGTGCAGGAACCGATATAAACCTGGTCAATGGGGGTGCCTTCCATCTCTGCCACGCTTTTGACGCAGTCGGGCTTATAGCCGTAGGTCACCCTCGGCGACAGGGCGCTTATGTCCATTTTCACCACCCGGTCGTAGACCGCGTCCGGATCGGATGCCAGCTTTTTAAACGCCTTGAGGGCCGCCTGCCGGGAAGGATATTCATCCTTGATGAACTCCCACAGATAGGCCACGGTGGTTTTATCCGGATAGCAGATGCCGCAGGTGCCGCCGGCCTCAATGGCCATGTTGCACAGGGTCATGCGGGCCTCCATGCTCATGGCATCCACGCAGGGACCCGTGAACTCGATCACCCGGTTGGTGGCGCCGTTGACGCCCAGCTCGGCGATCACCGCCAGGATCACGTCCTTGGCATAGACGCCGGCAGGCAGTTTACCGTTTAACACCACCCTGATGGTGGCCGGATAGTTCAGCGCGCATACGCCTTTTAAGATGCCCACCTCCAGGTCGGTGGTGCCCACGCCCGCGGCAAAGGCGCCAAAAGCGCCATAGGTGCAGGTGTGGGAGTCGCCCATGATGATGGTGTGGCCGGGCCGCACAAACCCCTGTTCGGGAAACAGGGCGTGGCAGACGCCGTTGCGGCCGATGTCGAAAAAGCCTTCAATGCCGTGGCGCCTTGCCCACTGCCGCAGGATCTTGCCCTGGACCGCGGTCTTGGAATCCTTGGCCGGGGTCACGTGGTCGATCACCGCCTTTATCTTTGAAGGGTCAAAGACCCGGTCCTTGCCCTTTTCCATCAGATCGGTAATGGCCGTGGGCGTGGTGATCTCATGGCAGAACACGCCATCGAGCCTTATCACATGGACATCCCCGAAGGGCTGGTCCACGACATGCGCGTCAAAAATCTTCTGTGCAATCGTTTTTCCCATTCACTTCTCCTCTGGGTGCCGCAGGTCTCCGGACCACACTTCCGATGAAAGGGTCCCCATGGCGATCTTTGCCACCGGTCCGGTCAAGCGTATTGAATAGTCGTCTTTAACAGTGATGTCAAGCCTTCCGCCGGGCATATGCACGGCAATAGATTGGTCACACAGGGCCAGCCGGTAGGCCACGGCGGCGGACGCGGACGCGCTGCTGCCCGAGGCCAGGGTATAACCCGCGCCCCGCTCCCATATCTCGATGGCGATGTTGTTTCTGTCGATCACTTTCATGAACTGGACATTGGTGCGGTTGGGAAACCGGGGGTCGTTTTCAATGGCGCTTCCCATCTCAAGGGCCATTTGCACGGATATCTCGTCGCACAGCACCACGCAGTGGGGGTTGCCGATGGTGGCCCCGCAGTAGCGGAATTCCCGGTCGCCCGCCGTGATATTTTTTCTCAGAACCTCGCCGGAGACTCCCTGGACCGGTATGTCGGCGGCCTTAAAACTCACCTTGCCCATGTCCACGGTGATCAGTCCGCCGCCCGGATGGACCGTGGCATGCACCACCCCGCCCCGAGTGTCGATGGTAAAGGGTTCGGTGCCTGCCAGCCCCATGTCCCACAGGTACCGGGCGAAAATTCGCAGGCCGTTGCCGCTCTTTTCCGCCTCGCTGCCGTCGGGGTTGAATATCCGCAGGCCGAAATCCCCCCGGCTGCCGGCAAAGGGGCCGAAAAGAATGCCGTCCGACCCTACGCCGTAATGGCGGTGGCAGATAAGACGGACCTGGTTTTCGGAAAGTATCTCCCCGGCATCGGCCGGATCGATCACGATGTAATCATTTCCCAATCCGTGGTATTTATGAAACTGCACGGCATCCCTCCTTTTTGCGCCCCGCATCAGGAATGTCTGTTTTTGCTTGACAACATGCGGGACACCGACAAATAGTGTGGCATGCGCCGGTTGCTGGACGGTTCCTGTAAGTCAGTGCATTTAAACACAGACCGTGCTGAAACTCAAACAAAAGTGGGGAAACACCATGTTCTACCTGGGTATTGATATCGGCAGCCTCTCCTGCGACGCGGTGATCATCGACGACTCCCTGACCCTGCGGTCCTTTTCCGTGGTCCCCACCGGCGCCCGGAACACCGAGGCCATCCGCCGGGCCAAGGCCGAGGCGTTGTCCCAGGCCGGCCTTTCGGAATCCGACATTCAGGCCATGGTCTCCACCGGCTACGGCAGAAACCGGGTGGAAGGGCGGCTGGCCGCCGTCACGGAGATCACCTGCCACGCCAGGGGCATTGTTCACCTGCTGCCGGGCACGCAGCTGCTCATCGACATCGGAGGCCAGGACAGCAAGGCGATCCGCCTGGGACCCGACGGCCGGGTGACCGATTTTGCCATGAACGACAAGTGCGCCGCCGGTACCGGCCGGTTTCTGGAAGCCATGGCCCGGGCACTGGAGGTGGACATCGACCAGATGGGAACCCTGGACGCGGGCGCCACCGAAAACCTGACATTAAGCAGTATCTGCACGGTGTTCGCGGAAAGCGAAGTGGTCTCCCTGATCGCCGGCGGCAAGCCCATCAACGAGATCGCCCGGGGGCTGAACCGCTCCATCGCGGCCCGCACCCTGGCCCTGGTCCGGCGTGTGGCCGGCGAGGATCTGGGCGGCCTGCCCACGGCCATGTCCGGTGGTGTGGCCCGCAATGCCGGCGTGGTCCGGGCACTGTCCGAGGCCCTGGGCACCCCTATACGCGTGCCCGAACACCCCGACATCGTGGGCGCCCTGGGCGCGGCCCTGATCGCCAGGGAAAAGGCCGCAGCGGCATAAAGCCTTCCTGGCCGGCAACCGTTAAGTCACTAATACCTGGCCCGAATAGTCCATGCGATACCCGGGGATGCCTGATCCATCCGAATCGATCCGTCCCGATCTCCGATTTCGATTGAGATTCAACAAGATCGCCGGGAACAAGTTCCGGAACTTTTTTGCACCACCCCGCGTAACGGGCCTCCTTCCTTTTGAATTTGCATTCAAAACTGCTGTCATGATATAGATGAGCCCTGCGTGACGTTAAAACCTTAACCTCGCAAACGGGAGACGCAGCGCATGATTATCGGGCTGGATGTCGGCGGCACTCACACCGATGTTGTTCTGCTGGACAAAGATGGCCTGATCAAAGACATCAAGGTTCCCACCGACGAAGCCGATCTTTTTCAGACGGTCCTCTCCGGAATCGAACAGATCTCTAAAAACATCAAACCCAAAGCCATTGAACGGCTGGTGCTGAGCACCACCCTCACCACCAACGCCATTGTCCAGGGCCGGGCACCGGATTTCGGCATGATCGTGATGGCCGGCCCGGGCATCGACCCCGAAGCCTTTCGCACCCACGAGCACTACTACCCCATTCGCGGCGCCCTGGATCACCGGGGAAGGGAAACCGAGGCCATTGACGCCGAAGAGCTTCGGTTCGTGGCGCGCAAACTGCGATCCGCGGGTATTCGCCACGTGGGTGTGGTGGGAAAGTTTTCCGCGAGGAATCCGAGTCACGAGCTGAAAGTACGGGACATGCTGAAAAAATCGTTCCGCAAGGTGTTCCTGGGCCACTGGATTTCGGGCAGCCTCAACTTTCCCCGCCGCATCGCCACCACGTTTTTGAACGCCTCGGTCTATCCGCTGCACAAAAAATTCTTTGAGGCCGTTCAAAAGTCCCTTGACAGCAAGGGCATGCGCATACCGATTCACATTCTCAAGGCCGACGGCGGCACCATGAGTTTCGAGTCCTCCATCAACTACCCCGGCCAGACCATCCTGTCCGGGCCGGCGGCCAGCGTCATGGGCGCCATTCCCTTTTCCGGCCCAGGCGAAGAGGCCATCGTCCTGGACATCGGCGGCACCACCACCGACATCGGCGTGATTTTAAACCATGTGCCGGTACTCGAGCCCCTGGGCATCGAGCTGGCCGGCCACAAAACCCTGATCCGGGCACTGCGGACAAAATCCGTGGGCCTGGGCGGCGACAGCGTGCTCCACATCATCGATGGCCAGCTGAAGATCGGGCCGGAGCGACGGGGACGGGCCATGGCCTTCGGCGGCCCGGAGCCCACCCCCACCGACGCGCTTCGCATTCTCGACAAAATCGCCACCGGGGACCAGCAGAAATCCCTGGACGGCATGCAGGCCCTGGCCGCCCGGCTGGACAGGTCCGTTACCGATGCCGCGGCCCACATTTATCAGACCTTCTGCACCGAGGTGATCCGTCACGCCACGGCCCTGGTGGATGAGATCAACAGCAAGCCCCTCTACACGGTGCGGGAATACCTGGAAGGCCACACGGTCAAGCCCAACAAAATACTGGTCCTGGGCGGACCGGCCCCCTGCTTTGCCCGGGAACTGGAGCTGATTTCAGGCATTCCCACCATGGTAGTGCCCAAGTGGGGCGTGGCCAACGCCATGGGCGCGGCCTTTGCCCGCACCACCACCGAGGTCACCCTGTTCGCCGACACCCAGCGTGGCATACTGACCGCGCCGGAAGAAAACTTTTTTGAAAAAATCACCAGCTCCTTTTCCCGGGAAGACGCTGTCAAACAGACGATGTCGCTGCTTCGAAAAAAGGCCCTGGAGAGGGGCGCTTCCGAGGCCGACCTGGAACTGGAGGTGCTGGAAAATCTTCAGTTCAACATGGTCCGGGGCTTTTCCGCCGCCGGCAGGAACATTCGCATCAAGGCCCAGGTGGTGCCCGGCCTGATCAGCGGATACGACGTAATCGCAAAAAAACTGACAACCGAAATGGCCATGCAACACGAGGCGGGCAACGTATGCTGAAAGCCAAGCGAAAAACCGGACTGGTCTTTTTCCCGGCCTTTGACTGGGCCATCGACCCCACCCACCCGGAGCGTGAAGAGCGGCTGCTCTACACCCAGGACCAGGCCCTGGAGGAAGGGCTTTTCGACATCGACGGCCTGATCGAGTTCAAGTCCGACCTGGTCACCGAGGCGGACGTGAGCCGGGTCCACTTCTGTGTGCCCAGCGTGTCCGCCGTGATGACCGAATCCCACTTTGTCAGCGCGGGCAGCGCCAAGCGCATCGGCGCCGCGGTCATGAACAGGGAAATTGAGAACGGCTTTGCCCTGGTGCGGCCCCCCGGCCACCACGCCAAGCGGGTGGTGCACGGGGCGCGGGGCTTTTGCAACGTAAACATCGAAGCCATCATGATCGAATACCTGCGCACCGCGCACAAGGTGAGAAAGGTTGCCATCGTGGACACCGACTGCCACCACGGCGACGGCACCCAGGACATCTACTGGCACGATCCGGACACCCTGTTTATTTCCATTCACCAGGACGGCCGGACCCTTTATCCCGGATCGGGATTTCCCGAGGAGATGGGCGGTCCCAACGCAGCGGGCCGCACGCTGAACATTCCCCTGCCGCCCCGGACCTCGGAAGAAGGGTTTCTCTACGTTATTGAAAACGTGGTGCTGCCCGTGCTCAAGGAGTTTAAACCCGATATCATCGTCAATTCCGCGGGCCAGGACAACCACTACTCCGACCCGCTCACCGACATGAACTTTTCCGCCCAGGGGTATGCCCGGCTCACCGAACTGCTTCGGCCCGACATTGCCGTGCTGGAAGGCGGCTACTCCATTGAGGGTGCCCTCCCCTACGTCAACGTGGGCATCATTCTGGCCATGGCCGGCGTGGATTACAGCAAGGTCAAAGAGCCGGGATACGACCCCGAGGCCATCCGCCAGTCGGCCAACGTGACCGCCCAGATCGAGCGCATCGGCCAGACCGTGCTGGATCTGTGGAACCGGCGCGAAACCCTGACCGAACAGCGCCAGGCCGGCAAGGAATTTGAGGAGCGGACCAACCGCATCTTCTACGACACCGACGGCATCTACGAAACCCAGCACGAAACCATCCGCATCTGCAGGGAGTGCGGCGGCGCCCTGCGCATCGACTCCTCCTCGGACCGGGGCAACCGCATTCTGGCGGTTCATATTCCTCTGCATGCGTGCGAGGCCTGTAAAACCGCCGGCCACCGGTGGTACGAAGAGGCCAACGCTTCCCTCTATCGCAAGGTCTTTTTGCAGAACCGGCCCGATGACGAATATCTTGAGAAAAAAAGCTAGCGCCGATGCCGCTCCAGGATTAAAACGTCATTGCGAGGAGCAAAGCGACGAAGCAACCTTCTCCGCATAGGGACAAGATTGCTTCGCCTCCGGCGCAATGACGATTCAGACCAACTCCCCTGGCCATAGAAATACTCATGCCTTTCACCCGCCACTTAAAAACCCGGGCACTTATCATCGACGCGGTGCGCCGATTTTTCGTTGACCACGGCTATCTTGAGGTGGACACCCCGCTGCGGCTTCCGTCCATCCTGCCCGAGGCCCACATCGATCCCGTGACTTCGGAACAGTGGTTTTTGCAGACCTCGCCCGAGCAGTGCATGAAACGCCTGCTAGCCCAGGGCCATGAACGCATCTTTCAAATCTGCAAAACCTTTCGAAAGGCGGAGCGCGGCAGAAAGCACCTGCCCGAGTTCTCCATGCTGGAATGGTACCGTGCCGGCGTTGACTACCGCGGCCTGATGGCCGAAACCGAAGCCCTGATCCGGTTCGTGGCCGGGCGGATCGTCAATGGCAACACCCTGCGTTATCAGGGGCTTTCCATCGATCTGTCTCCCGGCTGGCCGGCCATGACCGTGGCCCAGGCCTTTGCGCGGTACACGGATCACACCCTGGCGCAGGCGTTAACAATGGGAACCTTTGATGAACTGGCCGGATGTCAAATCGAGCCCCGGCTCGGCCTGGACCGGCCCGTGTTTTTGTACGACTATCCGACAAAAACCGGGGCCGCCTTTGCCCGGCAGAAAGCCGCGGACCCGGAAGTGGTGGAGCGGTTCGAACTTTATATCGGAGGACTGGAGCTGTGCAACGGGTTCTCAGAGCTCACCGGATCGCGCAACTACGAAGAACGGTTCAGGCAGGAGGAACTCCGCAGGGCCGCAAGAAACCTTGCCCCCCTGCCCCGGCCGGAACGGTTTCTTTCCGACATGGCCCACATGCCCGATGCCGCGGGCAATGCCCTGGGCATTGACCGGCTGGTCATGCTGTTCTGCGACGCCACCACCATCGACGATGTGGTGGCGTTTCCGCCGGAGACGCTGTAGGCCGGCTTTTTTACACAAAGCCGGTTTTGGGCAACTTGTAAACCGAGGCCACCGTTTTTATCGAAATCGCTATCGGGATCGGTATCGGTATCG
>JBMORB010000076.1:0-3746 GCA_049320925.1 Thermodesulfobacteriota bacterium
CGGGCGCACTGGCCCGGCACAGCGTTTCGCCGGTGGAAGCGTCCTTGAGCCCCACCACGCCCACAATGGCGCCGGGCCCGGCCTCCTCGATGCGCTCCCGCTTGTTGGCGTGCATTTTCAGAATGCGGGCGATCTTTTCCTTCTGTTTGCGAAGGGGGTTGTACACCTCCTCGCCGGTGGTCAGCTTGCCGCTGTAGATTCTCACAAAGGAAAGCTTGCGGCCCTCCATGATGGAGACCTTGAAGATCAGGGCCGCCAGGGGGCTCGCGGCCTTTGGCTCGCACTTGACCGCTTCGCCGGTGTTGGGGTTGACGCCCTCAATGGGCGGCACGTCCCTGGGGCTGGGCAGGTAAAGGGACACGGCGTCCAGCAGGGGCTGAATGCCCTTGTTCTTCAGGGCGCTGCCGCACAGCACCGGCACCAGGGCCAGGCGGGTGACCGCGTTGCGGACGGCTCTTACCACATCGGCCTTTTCCACCGGGGCTTCGGCCAGGTAGGCCTCCATGATGGTGTCGTCCACGTCGGAAAGGGCCTCCATCATCCGGTCCCGGTACAGCTCGGCGTCTTCCCGGTAAGGCTCCTCGATGTCGATCACGTCGTACCGGGCGCCCAGGGTCTCATCGTCCCACACGATCTGTTTCATCTCCACCAGGTCGATGACGCCGGCAAAGGTCTCTTCCCGGCCCACGGGGATCTGGAGCAGCACCGGCCGGGCGTTGAGCTTTTCCCGGATCATGTCCACGGTGCCGAAAAAGTCGGCGCCGATGCGGTCCATCTTGTTGACAAAGGCGATCTTGGGCACATGGTACTTGTCGGCCTGGCGCCACACCTTTTCCGACTGGGGCTCCACCCCGCCCACGGCGCAGAACACGCCCACGGCGCCGTCCAGCACCCGCAGGGACCGTTCCACCTCGATGGTGAAGTCCACGTGGCCCGGCGTGTCGATCAGCTGGATTTCCACGTTTTTCCAGTGGCAGGTGGTGACCGCCGATGTGATGGTGATGCCCCGCTCCTGCTCGTCGGCCATCCAGTCCATCACGGCCTCGCCGTCATGCACCTCGCCCAGCTTGTGGGAGCGTCCCGTATAGTAAAGGATGCGCTCGGTCACCGTGGTCTTGCCGGCGTCGATATGGGCGATAATGCCGATGTTGCGCAGGTTCTCGATTTTTGTCTTCTGTGTATTCATCGCACGATCCGCAGGTCCGGCGCAAAGGCGGCCCCCAGGTCCACGTGGCCGGCCAGGGTATCCGCCTCCCGGCCATCGATAAGGAACTTGACCCGGTCGATGCCGTCCACGTTGATCGCCAGGGAATTGACAATGGCGTAAATGGTCAGCAGCTCGGCCTGGGCCCCGCCGGGATGGCCTTCTCTGATGGCCGGCGTAAAGTCCACATAGGCCGTCCGGTCAGCCGTCACATACAGGGCCCGGCAGGCGGTCTCCGGCGGCACGGTTCTCACCAGGTCGTCCCGTTTGGGCCCCCTGGCCAGGCCATCGATAATGGCCCCGGCGAGCCGGGCGGGATCCGCCGATGTTTCCACCACGCGTTTTTCAGCGGCAAGCGTTGCGCCGTCCCCGGTCGCGAAGTAAAGATACACATCCGTCTTTTCTCCGCTCCCGGGCCGCGTCTCCGCGCGGGTGGTGGCCCCGGGCTGCTCTGCCTGTTCAGGAAGGTAGCGCAAAATCCCGGTCGCCGCGATGCCGAAAACAACCGCCGCCAATCCGACCGCCGCGAGTATCCGCTTATTGCTCATTTCCTGCCGCTCGTTTGAGATTGCCCCTGTAGCGGAAGCCTTCAGGCTTCCATATAAAATTGACCGCATTCCGCCTTCAGTGTTGACAGACACATGTAGTCCATGCGGCGGCTGATGTCAAGCAGTCACGAAAGAAAGCCGCGCCGGAGCCGGCACGATTTCAAAATGGAACGGTAATGATGGGCGGGATGATTCGACGCATGGATCGGCCCCGTTCCATGGGACACGTGAGGCCGGAAGAAACATGCATGGATACCGGTAAAGAACCGGGCGCCAGGACCCTGTTAAGACCACCGAAAGAAGGGGTTGACGGGGAGGAGGACTAGCTTTTTTTAAACATGCCGAACACAACAAACACCGCGCCAATGGCAAGCAGGATAACCATCAGGGATGTTTCGGACAGAACCAGTGCCCACTTCTGGACCTCGGGCCAGGGAATCTGGTCCACCCAGTCGGTGTTGCCCACGATCTGGGAAATGGTAAAAATCTCGATGTGCCGTTCCATCAGAGCGGCAATCATCTTGAAAGCAAACAGCACGCCCGCCGCGATCCAAAAAAGAAAACCAATCACTGATATTCTCACGCCTGCCTCCCTGGAATGTAGATGAAACTAATGTGTCCCTCAAAAACTTTTACGGTATATATTAACGCCGGATTGCCTTAAAAGACAAGTATTTTCACGCATTCCCGCAAAAACCTCTCCCTTGAGACAAACCGGTGGCGGGGAGGGCCTGCTTTACCGCGTGACCGTCAGCAGGAGAAACATCTATTTCACCGTGTTGATGGGAACCGTGATCAGCGGCAGCAGCAGTGAATCATGGCGGGCTTTTTTCTTCAGCATATCCCCCCGGACCAGCACCCGGTTCTCCGCGTCCAGGATATAATAATAAAACTCCGTTATTCCGTGATACATCTCCAGGGCCAGCACGTCGATGCTCATGGGGCCTCCCATGCCGGGCAGCACGATATCCGGTGTGCTGATGCCTATCTTGTCAAAGTCGGTGCCGATGGAAGTGAAAAACACCGTCAGCCTGAACTTTGCCTGGGCCGGGTCGGCCGCGAGGCGGCACTGATATTTCTCCAGCAGGGCCATCTCCAGACGCCGCCGGGCATAGGCCAGGGGTTCGATGTTTTTCAAAAAAAGGCACTCCAGGTAAACCGTCTCGCCCCGGAGAATATCAAAGTCCTTTTCCGGCAGTTTGTCCATGACCAGGTTAATGCTGTGAGAGGTCAGCCGCTGTCCGGTGGAACCGGCGAAATCCTCTCTCACCTGCCGCGTGGTGCATGAGACCAGCAGCAAAAGGGACAGGGCCATCATCAGGCGGTAATGTTTCATGTATCGCTTTTCCTCAAAAATGCGAAATGAAAGACTTCCGGGCACATTAAAACGGCCCGAACGGATTGTCAACCATACCGCGTCCCTGCCACGGCGCAAACCAGGGTTCCCGTGTCAATACCATTGCCGAAGGCGTTCCGGCGCTACCCCCAGCAGATAGCCCAGAATGATCCGCTGGTTTCGAACCGTGGCGCGGAAAACGCCCAGCCGCTCCCATCGCCGGCCGTCGGTATAAACCGGCACCGGAACCAGGACGATGGAATGGCCTTTTTTTCTCATGCGGCGCATGAGTTCAAAGTCTTCCATGATGGGGATTTCCGGGTACCGGCCCAGCGAATCAAACACCGGACGCCGCACGAATATGGCCTGGTCCCCGTAGGGCAGAGAAAAAACGCGGGACCGGAAGGCGACCAGTTTTTCGACCCATCGAAGGGCCCGTCCCGGCCCGTCAATTTCCAGCAGAAAGGCGCCGGCCGACGTTTTGGGGTTTTCTATGGCCCGACGCACATGGGTGTCGTATCCCAGGGGCAGCCGGGTGTCGGCATGCAGAAACAGCAGAATACCACCGGTGGCGGCATTGGCCCCGGCGTTCATCTGGAGGGCCTTTCCCGTGGGCGCGGATACCACCGAGGCGCCGCAGGCACTGGCCACCGACAAG
>JBMORB010000077.1:0-3730 GCA_049320925.1 Thermodesulfobacteriota bacterium
GTTGACTTATCCATGGCCTCTTTGTTAAAAAAGGCAGTTACTCGGGGCTGTAGCTCAGCTTGGGAGAGCGCATGACTGGCAGTCATGAGGTCAGGGGTTCGATCCCCCTCAGCTCCACCATAAATTTACAATAAAGAAGAAGGGTTGGCCGGATCATCGGTCAGCCCTTCTTTTTTTTTCCTGTTGTGTATGAAAAGCCGGACGGGTTTACGTGTTTTTACGGCGGAAATCAAGCGGCGTCTGGCCGGTCCAGGATTTAAAGGCCCGGTAAAAATTGGCCGTGTCGCTGTAGCCCAGTTTGCCGGCGATTTCCTCTATGGACAAACCGGTGATTTTGAGAAGATCGCAGGCTCTTTTTTCCCGAACCTGGCGGGACAGGGTTTTATAGTCTGTTCCCTCAGCGGCAAGACGGCGCCCCAGTGTCTGGGGACTCATGTTAAACCGCCGGGCCATCTCCGTCATTCCGGGAAAGGCGTTATCATATGAAAGCAGCACCTGTTTTACCCGCCCGGTGGTTGTGGAAAACCGGTCCAGGTCCTGCAATAAACGCCGGCACTCTTTTTCATAAAGGTTTTTGGTCAGCACATTGGAGCAGGGCAGGGCCTTTTCAAGATATCGGCCGGCAAAAAGCGCCTGGGTCTCTTCGGCATTGAAAACGATCGGGCAGCTGAAAATTTTTTTATATTTATCGACATAGTCGGGTTTGGGATAGGCGAACCGGACCTCTGTAAGCGGAGGCGGTTCTTTCATTATTTCGCGGCATACATAGTAAAAGCCGACGGCATGGGCTTCATGGATAAAACACCGGTATTTACCGGGGTCAAATATCTCGCGAAACCGGAAATAAGCGGTATCGCCCTTTGTCTCCAGGATGTATTGAAAATAGACAGGCGCTAAATCGATGAGTGTGAAGGCCGTTTTAAAAGCTTCGAGGACCGTGGTGCAGCAGTTCACGGCCATCACCCATTTCCCCAGTTGACCGATATGGTAGTTCTGGCCCAGCAGCAGGCCGAAACCCGGATCGGGAATGAGGTCCGCGAGCTGAAGATAAATCCCGAGCTCCTGATCAAAGCTTATCCATTTGTCGGGATTATCCAGATCGGCGTAATCAAGCCCGGCATTTTCCAGGATTTCGTTTACCGCTATCCCCCGTTTTTCCGCCAGATCGATCAGAATGCGCGTGGCGTGCATGGACCGGTACTGCGGAACAACGGGTTCGGTTTTCAGGCATATTCCCATGGCATCACCCCGGGCATTGTTGTCCAAAAACGGTTTTAACCATTGCGGCACATCTTTTGATTTGTTTATCCAGATCGAAATCGCTATCGGGATCGGTATCGAAATCGAATTTAGTGGGCGATGGATTTAAAAAAACGCTTCTTCTTCCCTTTATCCATGTACTTTTCTTGCCGCCAGGAAAAGCACAAAAAGAAGCGCGCCCCGCGGCCTGGCCTTCGGCTTCCCTCGCGCAAGCGGTTTTTCAGCCGCGGTCAGGAACTCGCCCGCCTACGGCGATTCTGTAGGGGCAGACCTGCGTGTCTGCCCCATCGATGGGCGAACACACAGGTTCGCCCCTACAATATTTGCCCGCTTTTTCCCGAAAAACCCCTTGCGCTCGGCTGCGCCGCAAAGGGCGAAAACTGTCATTGCCGTCCATGCTGAATTTTAAAACTCCTTTCCCGAAGGGAAGTTTCTGGTTTTATTTTCGAAATTTGTAATTCAAATGGCTATAAATACAAATTCCCTTTTAAAAGTTGTTTTTGGACAACAATGCACCCTGCATGATTATACGCAAAGGTGATATGAAATGACAATATATTGATATCTTCGGCAATTGACGCCATCCACAGGAAAAGTATCATGAATACAACAATAGTGGCACGTCAATAACCAATTAGGGAGGAAGCGATGCATCCGGTTGAGAGAATTTACAACACGTTTGAAGGCAAGCCGGTGGACAGGGTCCCCTGTTTCTGTGCCATGATGGAAAGCAGGACCGCCAATGAAATCATTGGGAAACCGCTTATATCCGAAGAAAAATTCGCCAATTTTCCGGTCAACCGGTATCTGTTGAACAACCTGCCTGAAAAACTGACCCGGCCGATTGTCAGGGGCACCCTTATCCGAACGATAAAAAGAAGGAACCTGGCCCAGGTCAGGATGGGCTTTGACATGATCTGGGCGTATTATGATGATTCCTGGCACTACCCGGATGCAAAGACCATCGTGTTTACCACCGGCTCCATATACAACATGATCCCGGACGGTTTCGGCAGCATGACGTACATGTACCGGGGGCCGGGCATCAATTCCACCCAGGAGTTCGATGCCTGGCCCTACTGGCCGGACACCGATGAACTGGCCCACCGGGTCTATACGTATTATAAAAAATTCCTTGCTGAACACGGGGACAAGACCTGCATCATGACCCAGGGTTTTTTCGGCGGCCTTCAGGAGTCCATGAACTGGACGTTTGGCATCGCAAAGGCCCCGCTGTGGATAAAAAAACACCCGGACTACACCAACCGGTTTCTCGATATCGTCGAGGAGATCAATTTCAAGACCCACAATGCCATGATCGACGCGGGTACGCCGGTCATCATCATCACCGATGATTTTGCCTTCAAAACCGGCCCCTTCATGAGCCCCAAAATGGTTGAGGACGTTTTCGGCGAACGGTACAGACGCCTGTTCAAAAATATCCATCAGCGGGGCAGAAAAGTGGTGCTTCACTCCTGCGGCGACAACACCAAGCTGTTTGATGTTTTCGCTGGATGGGGCGTGGATGGACTTCATGCCTTTGAAAACACGTCCAACGTCGACATTTTCAGCATCAAGAAATCACACGGTGACCGCTTTACCATCATGGGCGGGGTCGGCATCGATTACCTGCTGACGGAGCGTTCGAAAGACGGGGAGATAACAGAAAAGGTAAAGGAGCTGATCGGCCGGCTCGGCCCCGGCGGGCGTTTTATCATCGGCCCGACCCACAGTGAAGACAGCATCCCGGCCCACAAACTGCGGGTCATGCTGGACGCGGCCAGAAAGTACGGTTCGTATCCGATACAGGCATAGGGAATCTCGAAAAATTTAATTTTACGCAGAGGCGCAAAGGACGCAAAAACGCATAAACACCGCGAGTAAGACAGAGGACATAATTCTTTGCGCACTTTGCGTCTTTGCGGTGAGAAAATAAAACCGCCACCAACAAACAAATCAATCCAGGAGATGAATAATGAAAGAATGCGTAGCCGTTGTACAGGACGCCGTCATTAACATGAAGGACGATGTCATCATCGATGCCGTCAAAAAATGTCTCGATGAAGGGCTCACGCCCATACAGATAATAGAGGAAGGCTTAAGCGGAGGGCTGGACGTGGTCGGGCAGAAGTTCGAAGCAGGGGAATATTATCTCGCGGAGCTCATCATGGCGGGCGAGGTGGTCACCGCGGCCACCGGCATGCTCAAAGACAAGATGGACCCGGGTGACATCGGGAAAAAAGGCAGGGTGATACTGGCCACGGTCAAGGGCGATGTTCACGATATCGGCAAGAACATCGTGGCCATGATTCTCTCGGCCCAGGGATACGAAGTCGTGGACCTCGGTGTTGACGTTGAGTCCGAGAAAATCGTTGATGCCGTCAGCCGCACGGGAGTACCGCTTCTGGGTCTCTCCGTTCTTCTGACCACCATGGTGCCGGCCATAAAGGAAGTGGTCGATCTGCTTACC
>JBMORB010000078.1:0-3657 GCA_049320925.1 Thermodesulfobacteriota bacterium
AACCTCCCCGCCGGGCTGGAAGGCAAGACCAAGGCGGAAATCATCCAGACGATGGGGGTTCCCGATTCAGTGGTCACGGTGGACGGCACCGACTACTGGCGATACGGCAACAAAAAAGGATATTACGTGCTCCTGTTCGGTAAAACCCATGAAAAAGACATTGTCTTGACCTTCGCGTCCGATATCGTCACATCCAGCACCCTGGTCGACAAGGGCTCATCATTGGGAATCCTGGCCACCCAGGGTTCCGTAGGCAATTAGCCCGAACTGATTTCCCCTCTTTCCACCGCTTTACCCGCCCGGCACCGCATGGTGCCGGGCGTTTTATTTTCTGCCTTGACACAGGGCCGCCCGCCGCATAACATCACGGGCAAACCATCCATTTTCGGCTTTTTTCTCGTGGAGGCGGCCTTATGATCAGTCAGGTGCCGGGTGCGGAGGTCATTGATGCCTGCCGCCTGCTTTTTCCCGCCGCTATTGTGATCGACGCCCATTTCCTGGAAACCGTGGTCAGAAAAGATCTCAAATCCGCCTTTCGCAAAAACGCCCTCAAAACCCACCCGGACCGGGCCAAAACCCTGGGCCGCAGTCAGACGGAACTCAAGCGCATGTTTGAGGACGTGACCTCGGCCTATCACACCCTGAGACTCTTTCTTTCCGGCAGGGTCACCGGAACCGACGCGCCCCGCCGCCAAAGGCCCCGGCCTCAACCCGCCACCAGACGGCCGGACCGTCCCTCGGCCCATGACCATTTCTACAGCGGCAGGCTGCCCGGCCGGGAGTTGCGGCTGGGTGAATACCTCTACTACTCGGGCCTGATATCCTGGAAAACCCTGATCAGCGCCATTGTGTGGCAGAAACGGCAACGGCCCCGGTTCGGGGAAATCGCCCGGCAGTGGAACTTTCTCACGGATGAGGAGGTCTACCGGATTCTGGCCGGGAAAAGCTGGAGTGAAACCTTCGGCGAATACGCCCGGCGCGTGGGCCTGCTTTCCGGCTACCAGCAGATGGCCGTCACCGGCCGGCAGAAGCAGCTTCAGCCCCTGATCGGCGAACATTTCATCGAAAAAGGGCTGTTTACCCCGGCCCAGGTCGACATGATGGTCATGCGCGCGAAACAGCACAACCGGGATGTCGGCCGCCGGTAGTTTTACGTTTGGCGTTTTTATGGAAACCTCTAAAAATGAAGTTCACCGCAAAGACGCAAAGGTCGCAAAGAAAAACAGGGACGCTTTCGCGTAATACGGCGATCGACTCTTTGCGAAGCAAACCATAACCCTTTGCGCTCTTTGCGTCTTTGCGGTGCAAAAATAAAAGAACCCTCCCAAAAACCAAGAATAGATTTTTCATGAAGAAAATATTCCGTTTTTAGATGCCTTCTTATTTCATGAAAGGTTTGTCATGAACGCCATTGCCTTTGATCCAGCCGTCTGCGCGGCCTGCAAAACGGTCGACTGCCTGATGAACTGCCAGTATGTCTCCTTTGCCGACGTGGCTGAGGCGAAAAAAGAAAAGCAGAAAATCAATGCCGGCAAGGACAGCCGGGTGCTCCACGAATGCCTCACCTGCTATGCCTGCCAGGAGTACTGTCCCAATCACAATAACCCGTTTTTCGTGCTGGTGGAACTTCAGGAAAAGCTGGGCCTGCTGCCCGCGCCCCGGCCCATCGTGGACGAGCAGCTGGGCATGATGGCCTTCAAGGGCCGGCTTGCCAAAACGCCGGTGTCCTCGCCCCTGATCAACATGTGCGCCTTTCCCATGCTGGCCGGCTCCATTCGGGGCCGGCTGTTTGAAGGGGCCTCGGTGATTGCGGGAACAGACATCTTCTGCAACATCATGTGGCTTCACTTTGCCAAAAACTCGGTGATCCGGGAGCGGGTGCCCAAAGCCATCGACAACATCATGTCCTTTTTCATGAAAGATTCGGGCCTTACCGACATGGTCTGCTTTCATGATGAGTGCTACGGCACCTACACCACCCTGGCAAAGGCTTACGGGATTGACGTGCCCTTCCGGCCGGTCCACCTGTTTGACTATATCAACCGGCGGCTCGACGACCTGGCCGACCGGATCAAACCCTTAAATCAGGTAATCGCCTACCAGCGGGGGTGTTCCAACCGGCTCTGCCCGGAGACCGACGCGGTGGCAGACAAAATTTTTGAAAAAATCGGCGCCATCCGCGCCCCCCGGAAATATGACCGGCAAAACGCCCTGTGCTGCGGCGGGGTTCCCCGTGCCCATCAGCGGGACGAGTTTGCCGACGACCTGGTGGAAAAAAACATTTCCGACATGCTGGATGTCAAGGCCGTGTATTGCGTGTTCAACTGCCCCTTCTGCATGGCCACCCTGGCCCAGGAAGTCGCCGAACGGGGCCTGATGCCGATTCTGGTCAGCGACCTGGTCCAGGCCGCCTTAGGAGAATAAGCTGAAAACTTTTTGACCCTATTGGAGAGCGACACACCTCTCCAAATCAAAATCGGGATCGGGATCGAAACATATAAACCTGTTGCTCCTTTGTTTTTGGCACACTAACTTTTCAGGATAATCCATGACCACTTTGATCAAAAAGCTGCAAGCCATTGTGGGCGAGGCCTTTGTCTCTGACGCGGCCGAAGAACGCTACCTCTACTCCATGGACCAGGGCACCATGCCGCCGGCCGCGCCCGACGCCGTGGTGATGCCCAAAACGGCCGAACAGGTGGCGCGAATCGTCCGGCTGGCCAATGAGATGAAGGTGCCGCTGGTGCCTATGGGCGGGGGACTGGTCCTTTCCGGCCTGACCCGGGCACTGAAAGGCGGAGTCATCGTTGACATGAAACGGATGGACAAAATCCTCGAAGTCAATCCGGCCAGCCGTTACGCCGTGGTGGAAGCCGGGGTGACCCAGGGTGTGCTCAAGGCTCACCTGGCCAAACACCATCCCGGCCTGAAACATTCCATGCCCGACGCGCCGCCGGCCGCCACCATTGCCGGCAACGTGTGCATTCACGGCTCCGGCCACCTGTCGGTGCTGGGCGGATTTCATTCAGACATGCTCACCGGCCTGGAAGCAGTGCTGCCCACCGGCGAGATCATTCGCACCGGCTCGTGCAGCGTGTCGCCCCAGTGGTTTGCCAAAGCCCCCCTGCCCGACCTGTCCGGCCTTTTCCTGGGATGGTCCGGCACCACCGGTATTATCACCAAAATCGGCATCCGGCTTTTTCCCAACTACCGGCACAATGACGTGCTGATATATGTATGCGAAACCGCCGACAAAATGCCGGAGATCATCTCCCGGCTCACCAGCACACAGGTGGCCGAAGACATGACCCCATGGATGAGCCCAAAGCCATCATGGGCCAGGGGGTTTTTCCATATCAACATCGCTTTCGGCGCCCATTCGAAAAAGGAGCTGATCTTCAAACGCAACCTGCTTCAGGAGTCGGTGCGGCCCATTACCGAAACCAAGATCGCTGGATTTCTGCCCATTCCCCCGGTGCAAAAGGCCCGGTTCATGGAAATTCCCTCGCCCGACCTGGCCCGGTTTGCCGACGCGCGAAAAGGGGGCGGGTTTGAGTATGTGGGCGCCATCATGGCCATTGAACGATTTGTCGAGGCTTATGACCGGGGCATTGAAATTGCGGAAAAATACCACACCACCTACTCTTTGGGTGCCCG
>JBMORB010000079.1:0-3647 GCA_049320925.1 Thermodesulfobacteriota bacterium
TGGTAAGCGTCATCAAGTCTTTTTTCCGGACAAACTCGCCCCGGCGCCTGGCCCGGATCATGTTAAATAAAACTTCCATGGTCACGTCGGTGTTTGACGGCAGGCCGTCGTTTCAGCTTCGCTACAGGGACTTTAATACCTTTTTCACCAGCACCATGACCGATGAGGTGCGCAAGGTCAATGACCGCCTCTATCTGGGCATCGGCCGGCTTACCGTCACCTTTGGCAAGCACAACCCCATGCCGTTTGTCCTTATCGGCCCGCCTGATCCCTGGAAGGGGCCGGACATTCCCTGGCCGGATGCGGGGGTATGAAGGATTTTATCTTCGTGATCTTCTTTTTCTTTGTGTTAAAAAGCGGCCGGTCGCCCCGGCTTGTTCAGGATATTTGACATAAAGGACACGAAGATCGTGAAGGCCACGAAGATGCTGATCGATTTCGATCCCGATCCCGATTTCGATAGAATCTGTATCAGACAAGGCCCCGTTTGCGGGCCATGCCGACCATCTGGTCCATCATGGTGACCGGCGGCACCACCCGTTCCGGTTCCGGTTTGGCAACCAGGGTGATGGCGTCCGTGGGGCAGGTGGTCACGCACAGGCCGCAGCCGATGCACCGGTTCAGATCAACTTCAGCCACGTCATCCGCGTTGAGAGCAAGGGCGCCCATCTGGCAGCGGTCCAGGCAGGTTTCACAGCCCGTGCATTCATCGGCATTCACCTGGGCATAGTGGTTGGCAAACACGATCTCGGCCGGCCGGGGATGTTTTTTCAAGGCCACCAGCACACCACAGCAGTCTCCGCAGCAGTTGCACATGCCTGCCGGATTCTGGGCCGTTGCCGGCTGGGTGACCAGCCCGTGTTCCCGGCATTTATCCAGAATGGCGATGGCCTCTTCAAGGGAGACCTCCCGGCCCATGTTCCGGTCCAGGTAATACTGGCCCATGGAGCCGAACATGAAACAGGCTTCCATCTGTTTACCGCACCCCTTGTCCAGGACCTGAGTGCGCTTGCGGCAGATGCAGTCGGTCACCACGATTTTCGGCTTGTCCGCCAGAATTTTGACGGCGTCTTCATAGCTGGCCACGTTGTGGGCCACGGAAAGCGACTTTTGAACGGGAATGGGCCGCAGAAAATAGTCGGCCCCTTTCTGCATGGCCGCGTCAAAGGCCTCGTCAAAATAGACCTGGACCATCTCGGACAGCTCGCGGTCCAGATTTTTGACCTGGAATTCAAACAGGCCGTGGACAAACGGAATGGCCGCGTACCGGGAGGTATCGCCTTTTTTGAGCCGGAAAAGCAGTCCCCGTTCGGCCATGTCGTCCAGCCGGGCGGCCAGCTCTGCCACGGGCCGGCCCAGCCGGGCCGCCACCGCCTCCGGGGTTTCCAGCTGGTGGGTCATGCCGGCAAACAGGCGGGCGTCGTCCTCGGAAAACAGGTATTTGAGGATTCTGATTTCAATGCCGGAATCCGTGGCCGGGAACCCCATGGAATAGGTATCCAGCTGCCGCTGAACGGCGCGGTAGATGTCGTCGGACATGGTTGTCTCCTTTTTTTTCCTAACCTGATTCGTACGAAGGGTTCAAGGATTCAAGGGGCCGAGGGGGCAAGGGCTTATTTGGGAAAGTTTTGTAAGCGCGCTGCTTTTTTGCCAGGGAAAACTGGTTTTTTAATAAAGCTTGAACGGCCGGTGAATCATTTCCGGGTTCCAGCCCGTCAATGAACGCTTGGAAGATCGTCGTTTCTTTGATTATGGTTGTTCACTTGGCCCCTTGAACCCCTGGCCCCTCGAATCCTTCCAAAACACATCGGCTGCTTGCTGTGCCGCACTTATCGGGGCACCTTTTCAGGCCCTTAAGCGTGGCGGCGGGACATAGACGCGTCTCATGCCTTCCTGAAGGGAGATGGCCCCCTCCGGGCAGAAACGGGCGCATATACCGCAGCCGATGCAGTATTTTTCCTCGCGAACCGCGGTGCCGCTGTCGCCCAGTGCAATGGCGTCCACCGGGCAGCGCTCCACGCAGATGCCACAGCCGGTGCAGGTGTCTTCGTCAATGACGGAAAGGTAGTTGGTGGAGTTGACCATGGGCACGGCGCCGTTGCGCCAGAGGGTGAAAGTGTCGCAGCAGTCCTTGCAGCAGTTGCAGATGCTGTTTTCTTCCTTATTAATGTCCGAGCCGTTGTGAAAGGCCTTGTGGACCAGGCCGGCTTCCTCCGCCTGTTTCATGATGGCCAGGGCATCGGTTTTTGACACCGGCCGGGCAAACCCCTGGGCCACGGTATGACGGGCCGATTTGCCGAAGGTGAAACAGACTTCGTTGGGCGCATGGATTTCGCAGTCGTGGCCCAGCACCTTGTTGTAATTGCGGCAGAAGCAGTGGCCAACGGCGATGTCGTCAAACTTGCCGATGATTTCCTCAACGGTCTGGGCCGGCAGGACGGCGTTTTCCACCGCGATGGCCCTGTTGATCTGGATGGTGTTCCCGGTTTCCGTGGTAAACGTGGGCACGGTCCGGTCCACCGGCGGTTGCTGTTCAAAGATGGGCAGCAGGCTGTCGTAGCTGCGCTGCATATTGTCCCGCAGCTCTTTTAACAGGGTATGATAAAGCTTTGCGATCTTTTCAAGCGGCTCCCGCTCTTTTCCCTCGGGCAGCCGGTTCATGAAGGTGTATTCAAAGGTCCCCACCAGGATCAGGGGCAGCAGGCGGTAGACCATGACGCCTTTGCTGTTGGGCTGGTTGAACAGAATGCCTTTTTTTGCCAGCGAACCGGTTATGGCCTTTATCGCGTCTTCCGCAAGGCCGGTCTTTGCCTTGAGCTGGTCGAAGGACAGGGATTTGGGCCCGTCAAAAGCGGCATTGATGAAGTCGGCGTCCGCCTCATTCAGATAGAACTTGACGATCTCTAAAAGCGTGTCGGTGACCGCGAAGGGGATCATGCCCGCGCTCGAGATCAATCCGGCGGCTCTTTTGAATTTCTGATCAGCTGTTTCTTTGTCGCTCATAACCGACCTCCATGGAATAAACGTAAGTTGATATTTGTCCCAAAAGAATTTTTGCAGGCTTCATTAAAGGCAAAACCGGGCGGTATGTCAATCCACATTGATGAGTTACTGAAGATTTTCGGCTCCTGGTCTGGGCCGGATGTTATGAAAAAGTTCATCTTCGTGAGCTTCTTGTCCTTCTTTTTCTTCGTGTTAGAAGCGACCCGTCATATCTGATAGGCAGGATATTTAACACGAAGGGGATGGGCGATGTCGATCCCGATCCCGATCCCGATTTCGAAGAAAAGGTCAATGAATGATCTTCAAACGGTCCGGCACCGGGGTGACTCTGGGGAACCGGCCCAGGGGATTTTCATCCACCAGCAGCATGCAGCCGTAGGCTTCTTCCAGGACCTGGTAGGTCAGGATTTCGCCGGGCGCGCCCTTGCCCACCACGCGGCCGTCCTTTAACAGCAGCAGGGTGTCGCCGTACATGGCGGCCAGGTTGATGTCGTGGGAGACCATGACAACGGTGACGCCTTTTTCGTTTTTCAGGCGTTCCATCAGGTCCATGATGCGGGTCTGGTGGGCCAGGTCCAAAGAGGCGGTGGGCTCGTCCAGCAGGATGACCCGGGGCTGCTGGCACACCGCCTTGGCGATAAAGG
>JBMORB010000080.1:0-3623 GCA_049320925.1 Thermodesulfobacteriota bacterium
GGACGAAGGCTGCTGCGGTTTGCCGGCCTCGGGTAAAGTCGATTCGGGTGCCGGTTTCCCGGCCTCTGCGGCAGTCGGCTGCTGCCCCGCCGCCGGTGCCGGCTGGTCCATGGCAATGGTCTGCTTCACGGCCTCGGGCTTTTCAGCGGGCTGAGAACCTTTTTTACACCCGCCGGCCGTCGTCAGGCAGACGCACAACAGTGTCGCTGTAATCATAAGGCGCATATGCATCATTTTTTCTTCTTGCCCGTGCTTTGGGGTTTTGCTGCTTTTGCCTGCTCTTCAGCCGACAAAAACCGATACGTAACCGTGGTGCATTGAGTGGAAAGTCCTTCCGCCTTTTCGCTGGACGCGATTCGGATACCCCGCACATTCACGATCCGGGACATCTCGGCGATTTTTTCAAAAAACAGGGTCACGCTGTTATAACTGCCGGTGATATCCACCGCCACCGGAATCTCGGCGTAAAAATCCCTTATGATCTCCGGCTGCGGCGCGAACCGTTTAAACTCCAGTCCCGCGCTGTTTCCCGCCCTGGAGATTTCAGACAACAGCGTGGGGATCTCCTTCTTGTCGGGCAGGGCCGCCATGACCAGCTTGAACTTTTCCTCTTTTTCCGCCCATTCCTTTTCCAGGGCGCCCAGTTCGGCGGCCTTTTTCTTGGCCACATCCAGTTCCTTGGAGACCTTGTCGTATTCCCGGTCGATCTTGGCGATCTCCTTGTATTTGGGCATGTAGGAAAAGAACACAAAGCCGCCGATCAGCAGGGTGAACACCACCACCACGATGATAATGCGCTGAACCATGCTGAGGCTGGAGACAGCGTCGAAGACCGGCTTCATGGACTCTGAAAATTTCTCAAAACTTTTCATATGATTACCTTATACCGCCTTTGAACACCTGAGTTCAAACCGCTTCAGCTTCAATCCCTCCCGCTCTTCGTGCGTGATGGCATTCAGGTCCACGGTTGAGAACAGGGAGGACTCCTCAATGCGGGTCATGAATGTGGCAACGGTTTTATTGTCCATGGCGACGCCCGATACCAGCACCATGCTTCCGGCGTCCTCCATGCGGGTGATCCACATCCGGCCTTTTACCGTCAGGGCCGACATTTCCTTGAGCAGGTTGGCCGGGGCCTGGCGGTCCAGGTTCAGCCTGGCCATGACGTCGAGCTTTTTGTCCAGCGTGGCCAGCTTGGCCTTCAGCTCATCGACCTGCGCCACCTTTTCCTGATAGCTCTTGAGCTCAGCCTGGGTCCTTTTCAAACGTTCTTCGGCGGCGGAGACCTTGCCGGCAAGCATGATATGATAATACGTCAATCCCATGGCCACGAAAATAAAAAACAGCAGGAACACCGAGATCTGCCTTCGAATGTTCTCCTTGCGCCGCGCCGCCCGATACGGAAGTAAGTTTATCTTTATCATTTGTCACCCACCCGTCTGATGGCGATCCCCATGCAGATCGCCGCCTGGGGAGCCATTTTTTTAAGGTATGCCGAATCCAGCCTGTCGTCCTTGATGGTAAAGCTGGCGAACGGATTGATGATTTCCAACTCCGAAGAGGTCTGGGATGCCAGCAGCTGCCGAAACTCCGGAATGTTGGCGCCCCCGCCGCTTAGGTATATGCACTTGAGATGATCGTTGGAATAGGTGGAGTAAAAAAAGTCCAGGGCCCGCCGGATTTCGGTGGTCCAGTCGCTGACCACCGAAGAGATGATACCGTTGAGTTCGTCGGTGGAGATGCGCTCCTGCTTGTCGCTGAGCTTGAGTTCCTCGGCCTCTTCAAGGCTGCAGTTGATCTTGGTGGCGATGTGGTGATTGACCTGGTTGCAGCCGAAGGAGACGTCACGCATGAACACCGACTTGTTGCCCTTCAGAATGTTGAGGGAGGTCTTGTTGGCGCCGATGTCGATCAGGGCCACGCAGTTTTCCTCGGCCTCATAATTGATTTCGTAAATGTTCTGAAGGGCAAAGGCGTCCACGTCGATGACCACCGGCGTCAGCCCGGCGATCTCGATGACGTTCAGATAGTCGTTGACCGTCTCTTTTTTGGCCGCCACCAGCATCACGTCGATCTGGTTGGGGTTCTGGTCGTTGTCACCCAGAATCTGGAAGTCCAGGTTGACGTTGTTGATGTCAAAGGGGATGTACTGCTCGGCCTCCACCGCAATCACTTCCTGGAGCTGCTCATCGGTCATGTTCTGCACGTTGATCTTCTTGACGATCACCGAATAGCCGCCGATGGAGATCGCCACCCGGTCTTCCTTTATATTATACAGGCCAAACAGCTCCTTGATGGTGTTGGCCACCGCTTCCGGGTCCTTGATACCTTCCTCCACGATGGCGCCCGCCGGCATCTCCATGGTCCCGAACCGAAGCAGGCTTCGACCGGAGGAAGAAACGGCGACCTCCGCGGCCTTCACCATATTGGAACCGATATCGAGGCCCACCAGATGATCTTTTTTCCCGAAAAACATGTTTTTCTCCTAGTCAAAGACCTTGTTGCGTTCCGACAGCTCAAACCCCAGGGCCCGGAGTATCTTGCGTTGCGTCTCCATGCGGCAGGGCATGCCCGCCTCGATGCGCGCGATGGTGATCGGCGACACATCCGCCTTTCTGGCAAGCTCGGATTTGCTCAGCAAAAGAGACTCTCTTATCTTGTATAAACGGTTTTTTGCCTTGCCCATTTTTCTTTCCTGCGATTTGCGATGGTTAATATGAGTTATGCCCCCCGCGACAAAAATAATTTCTTTTAATTATTTTTAATTAACATTAATCATTATTCACTACCTATCAGTCAAGCAAATTATGCATATTTTTTGATAAATTAATGGATATTGTTGCATAATTATGGATAATCGCAATATCTGGTGGTTTGTCGGGCAGAAAAAAATCCGGGTTTGCTTTTTTTCGCCTTGCGCCGCGCCGGGCGATGTATAAGAATCAGGTAAAATGGGCGCCGCGCCGCCTTTCATGGCAGCCCACGGCTGCCCCGGCAGATGACTGACAACCGGTATTCGCCGGTTCCCGCGGCCCGGCGGACGCTTTGCAATGGAGGTGTTTTCATGACAAAAACGATGCCGCGACTGCTGCTGGCATGGGTGGTCCTGTGTGTGTGCGCCGGATGCCATCCGGCCGTCAAGGCCCGGCCGGAGGGCCCGGCGGCGAAACCGGTAATCGCCGCCGGCTCCTTCTGCGTGATGCCCTTCTTAAAAGGAAAGTACGCCCTTCAGGCAGAGGCCCCCCCGGACCTGACCCTGACCTGCCCGGTTGCCGGCCTGTGCGTCACCCAGGAAAATTTTCCCGTCCAGGCCGACCGGGTGATGACCCGGCTGGCCTGGCAGAAAACGGCGGACCGTTTCGGCGACGCCGTGGTTCCGTTAAATGAAAGCCGTCTCGCCTACACGGGAATGACACAGGACCCGGCCGCGGACACCCTGCTGTCGCTGGCCCGTCGGCTGGGCGCGGCCCTGAACGTTGACTACGTGGTCGCCGGCACCGTGTGGCGATTCCGGGAACGGGAAGGATATGCCGCGTCGGCCAGCCGTCCCGCCTCCGTGGCATTCGCGGTTTACCTGGTGGACGTCCGGCAGGGAACCGGTATCTGGTCCGCCGCTTTTGACC
>JBMORB010000081.1:0-3618 GCA_049320925.1 Thermodesulfobacteriota bacterium
CGGTGTTGACGTTGAGTCCGAGAAAATCGTTGATGCCGTCAGCCGCACGGGAGTACCGCTTCTGGGTCTCTCCGTTCTTCTGACCACCATGGTGCCGGCCATAAAGGAAGTGGTCGATCTGCTTACCGCCAGGGGCCTCCGGAAGAAGGTGAAAATCGCCATCGGCGGGGCGTGCTGCTCCCAGCAGCTGGCCGATGAGATGGGGGTGGACGCTTTTGGGGAGTCTGCCGTGGCGGCGGTGGATATATTCGACAGGTTCAAGAAAGAGCTGGGTATTGCTTAAGGCGGCCTAAAAACAGCCTTTTTCCTCATCACCCCGGCCGGTGGAGCGAAGCGGAACGTGAGCCGGGACCCAGAATCAGATTGATATAATTCATTTTCTCTGGACCCCGGATCGGAGGCGGGGTGACGAGGTATACTGTCAATTATAATGGTACGAAATTTCAATCTTCATTCTCACTCAAACCAGCGGCACGCCGGTGGTTCCGCTGCATCCCGGCTTTCGCCGGAATGACAAAAGAGTATGGAGGCGGTCAATGCTAGTCATCGGTGAAAAAGTCAACGGAACGCGCAAATCCATCGCCGAAGCCATCAACAACCGGGACAGGGAGTTTATTGTTTCCGTGGTCAGGGCGCAGGAGCTTGCCGGGGCCGATGTCATTGATGTCAATGCCGCGACCGGCAAGTCGGAAAGGGCCCAAGAGATCAGCGACATGGAATGGCTGGCCGCGCTGGTACAGGAGAACACGGCAAAGCCGCTGGCAATTGATTCCGATAACCCGGAGGTTCTGGCCGCCGGTTTAAAGCGCGCCGACCGGACGGTGCCGTGGATCAACTCCATCAGCGCGGAGCCTGAACGTATCCGGGCGGTTCTCCCGCTGGCAAAGCAGTACGGCAGCCCGGTGATCGCCCTGTGCATGGACGAAAAGGGCATACCCGAAGACCGGGAGGGGAGGGTCCACGCGGCCGGGATTATCTTTAAGGCGGTCACGGAGGCCGGAATAGACCCGGACCGGATTTACTTTGATCCGCTGGTAAAGCCGGTATGTACGGATATCACTGCCGGGAAAATGGTGCTGGGGCTGACCCGGGAGCTCAAGGAAAAGTTTCCCGGAACAAAAACGGCCATCGGCCTGAGCAATATCAGTTTCGGACTTCCCATGCGAGGGCTTGTAAACAACAGCTTCATGACGCTGTGTATCGGCGCCGGTCTTGATGCCGCCATCATCGACCCCACCAACCCATCGACCATGATGGCCTTCCGGGCGGCCGACGCCCTGCTCGGCAATGACCGGTTCTGCAAAAACTATATTCGGGAGTTCAGGAAGGGGCAGGTCGGTAAATAGCGACTGTATTTCAAGAAATACCTGGAGCTAAAGCCGCCAGCCCCAGTAATCCAGGAAACGCGCAAAGTCCCACATGTCTGAATCGTCCCGGCGCCAGGGTTTTAAGCTGGTATAAAAAGGATTGTCTGAAACCGCCGGGTCGGCATAGGTCTTATCCGAGCCCACGAAAAGATCGAGACTGATCAGGCTCATAAACATCATCTCAAAAGGCTTGATCGAGCCTTTTACATGCCCTTTTCGCCATCCGTGGTCAAGATAAAAGCTGGAGGTGGCGCCGTCTGCCGGCAGCCGGTCAAGTGCATCCATGGAGGTGACTTCCATGGCAACCGGCAGATAATCGTCCCCGCGCAGCCGGTCGGCTGAAACCACTTCCACGTTCATGACGCGATGGACCTCCGGCCGCAGGTGGATCAGCAGGGCCGGATTGCTGATCCCCTCAAAGACCAGCCGGGAGGGCAGTTCTTCCCCATAGACGGACTGTCGCTGATTCACATCCCACCCTTGGGGCAGGGCGTCGGCCGGCAGAAAGTCGGTGGGAATAAACGCCTTGTAGCAGCCGCAGGTGTGTACCGTGGTCACCAGGACCGGGTGGCTGGCCTCATCCAGGGTGACCACCACCATAAGGCCCACGTTATTGCCGGCCGTCAGGTGAAAGTAAGGAACACGGGGAAAGTGGACCCGGTAGATCAGGTTGGTGTAGGTTGCCCTGGCAGTGGTAAACGTGCGCCGCATCACATAGACGGCGGGATGGTCCGTGTCGATCCACACCTCATCGTCGTCTTTCCCCTGGCCTCCGGCTGCGGGGCGGCCGACGCGGTTGTCGGTGTCCGCGTAATCATAGGTCATAAACACCGGCGCCTGTTGCCGCACCAGATCCTCCGGCCACTCGCCGGCCACATAGATCGCCTGATGGGGTCTGTCCGGCATAACAGCGTGGTGGGCGCATCCCTGCCATAAAAGCACCCACGCGATAACGGCCAGCCATGTAAGAGGATGTCTTTCAGACAGACAAAACCGGTTCATCTTTTTGACCTCCTTACGGGATGTCAAGCCTTAGCGCATCCAAATTATAACGCCGCCGCGGTCACCTTTAACGGCGCGTCAAACACGTTGCGCACATCCTTTTCCATGCCCTTCCGGTATGCCCGGGTGTAAAAATGAATCAGGCGAAGTTCCACGCTGTCTTCAGTGAACTGGTCCCAGCCGGTATTAAAGTCAAAGCCGATACCGGGCAGTTCGCCTTTGTCATCTTCCATTTCGTCTTCGGCCTCCGCATCGTCATTAAAGTAAAGAGAAGCCTTTACCGGGCACCCGGCCGGGGCCGTCCAGACCGACCAGAAGCACTGCTCGCCGTTGGTCAGCGCGCCCCAGGTCCAGGGCGACAGGTTAAGCTTCCTGTCCGCGTCGTCCATCTTTCCGTCAATCACATGACCGCCGGGATTGTTGGAATTGTAAAAGGTCCACCCTTTTGCGTCTTTAAAATCATCGATAACGGTGGCGCGAAAAAGGCTTGGCCGCAGGGGAAAGGCGGCGGCAAAGGCAAAGTCCGCGTAACTGTCATAGTAATAGGTGTACTGGCGGGTGTTGATGGAGCCGATGCTCAGGACCAGGGGGGTGGCATTTTCCGAATAAACCACCGCGCGCACCGGTCCGTCGATGTGCCCCAGCTCCTTCACCTTGATGTCCTCCTCGGACCGGTGGAGGGTGACGCCCATGGAGCGCATGGTCAGCCGGATTTTGATCCGGTCGATAAAATCGTCGCCGTTCCCGCCCACGCCCTTTTCAAAGGCGTATCTTGAAGCGCCCACCGGGTGATCGTTGTCGAACCGGCCCGAGTAGTTCCGGGTGGAAAAAGAGGCCGGATCGTCATCGTAGGACACGTAATCAATGGGCGACTTTTCCGGGGGCCGGCCATTAAAGGCCGCAAGGTAGGCCCAGGCTTTTTTCCCGGTTGCGGGATCGGTCACCTCCAGTTCCGCCCAGGCCCTGGCGCCTTGGGGAAGCAGAGCTTTATCGGAAAGCCGGTCACCGGTGTCCGCGGCCATGAAAACCAGCTCGTCGTTTTCATCGAACCGGCCGCTATCGCTGTCCGTGGACCTGTTTTTGCCTTTTGTGAGAACAAACTTGCCGTCCGTGTTCTTTTCATCGATCTGAACGGGAACAGGAACCAGCCGGCCATCCTTGAGAGCGTACAGACCGTAATCGGAAGTCGGACTGCCGGTCAGGCCGCAGGTCCGTCCGGTGACGACCACCGGGTCAAACACCCGCGAAA
>JBMORB010000082.1:0-3617 GCA_049320925.1 Thermodesulfobacteriota bacterium
GAGCAGGACGGGAAGTCGTCCGTTGAAATCGGCACCACCCGTCCGGTGAACTTTGAAATGCGAAAGATGGCCGCCAACAAGTATTACCTGCGGCTTGACCATGCCGATATTCAGGCGACCCGCCAGCGGCCCCTGATCACCACCCGGTTCGAAAGCGCGGTGGACCTGATCATGCCGGTGCAGACCTCGAAGATGAAGGGTCAGGGTTTCTCGGTGATCAACTTTGATCTGCGGGAAGATGTGCCTTACGCCATCGACCAGGAAGGCAAGACCATCCGCGTGGTCTTTGCCCCCTCGGCCATTGCCCCGGATCCGGCGAAAAACGTGGTGATCCCCACCGAATATGACGTGGAATCCCTGATGGCGGCATCCGAGGCCCCGGCCTCGGCCGCTGTCGCGGAGACGCCAACCCCGGTTGCCCCGGGGGAACCGTCGGTTGAGCCCACAGCGGCCACCACCGAAGCGCCTGTGGCCGCGGCCCCGGCGCCGATAGAGGAACCCGTCCCGGCCGCCGCGGCCGAGGAACCGGCCCCGGCCTCGGTGTTTGGAAAGAAGAAAAAATACACCGGCGAACCCATTGCCCTGGACTTTTACAAGACCGATGTCCGGAACGTGATCCGCATTCTCAAGGACGTGAGCGGCAAGAACTTCGCCATTGATGATGACGTGGCCGGCAGCGTCACCTTGAGCTTTGTCAACCCGGTTCCCTGGGACCAGGTCCTGGACCTGATTCTTGAAATGAACAACCTGGGCATGACGGAAAAGGAGGGCATCATCCGCATCGCCACCCAGGCCACCCTGACCAAGCAGAAGGAAGCGGAAAAGGCGGCCCTGGCGGCCCAGCAGGAGCTGAAAAAGGCCGAGGAGACCCTGGCCCCCCTGGTCACCGAATATTTTTCCATCAGCTATGCCAACGCCGAAAAGGACGTGATGCCCCATATCACCCTGTCGGACCGGGGCCATGCCAAGGTGGATTCCCGGACCAACCAGTTGATCATGACCGACGTGGCGGAAAACGTGGAAAAGGCCCGTGAGATCATCTCCAAGATCGACAAGGTCACCCCTCAGGTGATGATCAAGGCCCGGATCGTTGAGACCAGTTCCAGCTTCTCCCGGGAGTTTGGCACCGAGTGGGGCATCGACAACAAGTATAACAGCCCGGGCATCAACATCGGCACCGACGGCACCTACAGAAACGAGATGGGCGGCACCTACACCTATGATGTGGCGTTAAACAGCCTGACGTCGCCGGTCCAGAACCTGATCGGCATCAACTTCGCCCGCATCATCGGCACGCCCTTCTCCCTGGACGCCAAGCTCTCCCTGATGGAGTCCACCGGCGACGTGAAGATCATCTCCACGCCCAAGGTGGTGACCCTGGACAACAAGACCGCCGTCATCTCCCAGGGCATCGAGTATCCCTACACCGTGGTGGAGGACGGCGAGGCTGACGTGAAGTTCAAGCAGATCGACCTCAAGCTGGATGTCACGCCCCACGTGACTCCGGACAACCGCATTTCCATGAAAATCAACATCCGGAAAAACGACGTGGGTGAGATCATCGCCGGCGAGCAGTCCTTTAACACCAAGGAGGCGACCACCGAGCTGCTGGTCAACGACGGCGACACCGTGGTCATCGGCGGCATCATCAAGGAGCGGGAAAGCCAGGGCCAGCGCGGCGTTCCCTGGCTCTCCAAGATCCCGCTTCTGGGTAACCTGTTCAAGTACAAAACCCGGGCTGATGAAAAAAGCGAACTGCTGATCTTTATCACGCCCAACGTGGTGCGTCTGGACTAGGGGTTTGAAACACAAACATCACCGCCCGGGCAAAGGCCGGGCGGTCCATAAAACGGCGAGACGGGTAACGACAAAAGGGAGCATTAGGAATATGAGAATCAAGACCAACCATGGCTTTGTAAAGATGTTGGCGCTGCTGGCGGCCCTGCTGCTGGCAGTGGCCGGATGCAGCAGCAGCGGCGGCGGAGGAACCGCTACGCCTGTCACGCCCACCGGCACGGACCCGGCGGCCATAACGCTGGTGGCCAGCCCTGGCACCATTCCCGCGGGAGGCACCGCCACCATCACCGCCCGGGTCGTTGATGAAGACGGCGCCGTTGTGCCCCGAGAAACCGTGACGTTCTCGGTTGACAGCCTTTACGGCACCATCACGGCCACGGCCGACACCGACACCAGCGGCGTGGCCACGGCCACCTTTACCTCGTCGGGCCAGACCGGCACGGCCACCATCACCGGCTCCGTGGGCTCGGCGGTGACCGGATCCACCACCGTCACCATCACGCCGGTGGCCGCCTACCTGTCCCTGTCCACTTCCAGAACCTCGATCCCCACGGACGGCACCACCGCGGCCGTGATCACGGCCACGGTGCTGGACGCCAGCCGGGTGCCCATTGAAGGCCTTGCCGTGAACTTCAGCGTGGCCGCCGGCCAGTTGAGCGCGGCCAACGTGCTCACCGACGCCAATGGCCAGGCCGCCATCAACTTTACTTCCGGGTTCTATGAAAAGGCCAACCAGGTGGCCACCATCACGGCCACGGTCCAGGACCAGATCGCCACCATTCCCATTCAGATCACCGGCACCACGGTGACGCTGACGATCGGGGTATCCGAGATCCCCGTGGCCGGCGCCACCACCGACCTGACCATCACGGTCAAGGACGGCGGCAGTCAGGCGATTTCAGGAGCCGCTGTCACCATCACCCAGAGCAGTTCCAACGGCGGCAGTGTCACGTTGAGCGCCGAGTCCGGTGTCACGGATACCACCGGTGTGCTCACCGTGACGGTGAGGGGCCAGAGCGCGGGCACCGTGACCCTGACCGTTTCCTGCCTCGGGGTCACCAAAACCCAGACAGTCACGGTATCCGGCACCCCGTTTGAAATCACCAGCCCCACCTCCAGTTCAGTTTCCCGGGCCACAGGCTCTACGTTGAGCGTAACGGTCAGAAGCCCGCTGAACCATGATGTTAAATTTGTCACCTCCATGGGCACCTGGGCCAGCTCCGGTTCCGCTGTTGCCACTGTCGCGTCGGCAGGCACCGTGGCCACGGATACCCTGAATGTGGGCCCCAATGCAGGCATTGCCACGGTGCGGGTGGAAGATGTCACCAACAGCGCCATCAACGATACTCTGCTGGTGGCTGTCTATGCGCCGGCGGTGGAAGCGGCCAAACTTTCCCTGCAGGTCTCCCCGTCGACCATTCCGCCCAGCGGCGGCGGAGTGACCAACAGCGCCACCATCAAGGCCACGGTGCTGAACAACACCGACAACGTGGTGGGCAATGCGCCGGTGACCTTTACCCTGTTTAGAACCACGGGCGGCGGAGAATATGTGTCCCCGCCCATTGTCTATACCGCCAGCAACGGCCAGGCCACTACCCAGTTTTATTCGGGTTCCCTGGTCACAAACACAAATGCCGTGCTGTGCCTGGGCCGGATCAATGGATCAGCCGTGGCCGGGCCTTCAAATATGTTTACTTTCAGCGCGGCCGGTTCCACCATCACCCGCGGAGATGGCGGGAGTTTTGTGGCAGACGGTTTTGCGGCGGGCAATCC
Organism: Thermodesulfobacteriota bacterium; assembly: GCA_049320925.1. GTDB lineage: Bacteria > Desulfobacterota > Desulfobacteria > Desulfobacterales > Desulfosudaceae > Desulfosudis. The sequence goes on from JBMORB010000082.1 coordinate 3,571, forward strand.
GGTCCGGATAACCGGGTCGGACCATAATGATGGGGATTCATATACAG
>JBMORB010000083.1:0-3572 GCA_049320925.1 Thermodesulfobacteriota bacterium
TTACAGCCATCGGGCCAGCACGCCCATGATTTTCACGGTGATCCAGTCTGTCAGGCGCGTTGGGAAAAGGCGGTAAAACATCACGAGGATCTTTGCCTCCGTTCCCACCACCTGGCGGATTGGGGGCCGCCGGGCGGTCAGGGCGCGTATCACGGCCTTCGATACTTTCTCGGGTGCAAAGGCCACTTTGTTTACCTGTTCGGGCAGCCGGGTCAAAAGCTTTAACTCTTTTGCGTAAAGCTGTTTTGCCTGCTCCGGCATGGCGTTGATGATCTGCATGCTGTTTCTGGCGGCCTTGGTCCAGATGTCGGTCTTGGCGCTGCCCGGCTCGATCAGGCAGACCCGGATGCCGGAAGGCAGCAGTTCCAGGCGCAGGGCGTTGGCCACGGCCTCCAGGGCGAACTTGGACGCCGAATAGGGCCCCAGCATCGGCAGCGTGTTCCGGCCGCTTTCGGAACTCATGAAAACGATGCGTCCTTTTGCCTTTCGAATCAGGGGAAGAAACGCCTGGGTCACGGCAAGCTGGCCGGTCACATTGACCTGCATCTGTGTTTCAAACATGGCCAGGGGGACAAACTCAAGGGGACCCTGAACCGTGATGCCCGCGTTGTTCACAAGGGCGTTCAGGCCGGCGTCCGCCAGGGCGGTTTCAAGTTCCCGGGCCGCCTGCCCGATCGTGTTGGCGTCGGTGACATCGATGATCAGCGGGATAATATTACCGTTTCCGGCCGCTTGTAACGCCTCGCCGTCCGCCGGTTTGCGTACACCGGCAAACACCCGCCACCCGGCCCGGGCCAGGTCAAGGGCGCACTGGCGGCCGATACCCGTGGAAGCACCGGTGATCAACACGCAAGCCATGTTTTTCTCCTTTTTGAAAAAGGATGGAGGAAGGGCAACTGCCTGTTTTGACAGCTTCAGCTATAACAAGGCCCGCGGAATGTGTCAATTTGAAGTTCGAAGGCCGTCCTGCCCGGCATTCTGCTTGACGGGGACATGGCAATTGACTATTTTGGACCACGAGCCGGCATCGCGATCCATGCCCGGCGGGTCAGCCGTTTTTGCCCACAAAGCGCAGGAGGATGACATGGCATCATTTTCCGAAAAAAGTTTCTGGCTTCAGACCACCCCTTATGCCCCCACCCCGGCCCTGGCCGAAAACATCAACGTGGATGTGGCCATTGTGGGTGGCGGGTTTACCGGGCTCTCTTCGGCCTACCATTTAAAACAGTACGACCCGAACATGAAAGTGGCCCTTGTGGAAGGCGAGGTGATCGGGTTCGGCGCCAGCGGCCGCAACGGCGGGTTCAACATGACCCTGTTCGGCCTGACCCTTGCCGTTACCGCGCTCCGCTTCGGCAAAGAAAAAACCCGGCAGGCCCATCACTACATGGAACGGGCCGTGGATTATTTGCGCGACCTGGTGGCGGAGCTGAAGATCGACTGCGACTACGAGCACTCCGGTTTTCTGCGGGTGGCCACATCGGAAAAATACAAGAAGCGCATTCTGCACGAAATGGAGCTGGTCCACCGGCTCGGCCTGAAGGATATCGAGTGGATGGAAGCCGGGCCCCTGGCCGGGCAGGTGAAAAGCCCCCTTTACCTGGGGGCCTGGTGGGAGCCCAGGTGCGGCATTCTGAATCCGGCCAAGCTGGCCCGTGGCTGGAAAACCGTGATCGAACAGCAGGGGTGCCGGGTCTTTGAGCAGACACCGGTCACACAGATTGAAAAATCCGGGGGCCGTATCGTGCTGCGCACACCCGGCGGCAGCATCACGGCGGACAGGCTGATGCTGGCCACCAACGCCTACTCCCACCTGATCCCGAAACTCAAATGGAAGCAGGCCCCGGTGTGGACCTATATCGTGCTGACCGAACCGCTGAAGGCCGAACATTTTGAAAAAATCGGCTGGCAGAACCGGCAGGGCATTGAAGACGCCCGCAACCTGGTTCATTATTACCGGCTGACCGCCGACAACCGCCTGCTGATGGGGGGCCGGGACGTGGGCCTGGGATACGGCAGCGACATGGACCGGGACTATGACCCGGCCACGTTCGCGCAGCTAAAAGAGGATGTGCGGCAGACCTTTCCGGCGTTGCGCGATATCGCTTTTACCCATCAGTGGGGCGGGCCGGTCTCCATCACCCTGGACATGGCCCCGGCCATGGGCTACCTGGGGGACCGCAACATCGTCTACAGCGTGGGGTGCATGGGCCACGGCGTGAGCCTGACACACCTGAACGGCCGCACCGCCGCCGACCTGATTATGGAAAAGCAGACCGACCTGACCGACGTGTTCTTCGTCAACCGCACCGTTCTGCCCTGGCCGCCCGAGCCGATCCGGTTCCTGGCGTCAAAGGCCATCAGTTCACTGATGAACCTGGGAGACCGGCTCAATGACTGATGGCTTCGTAAAAAGCTTCACCATCGTCATTCCGGGCTTGACCCGGCGCCACTTCCGTCATTCCGGGCTTGACCCGGAATCCAGTTAAAATTGACATTATGTATTTTTACTGGACCCCGGCTCGGGGGCCGGGGTGACGAAATAAGGCGAATTTCGATTTTTTAGAGGCCCTCATGATTGAGAAAACCTTCTCCATTATCGACGCTCACGCCCACCTGGGCGACATCCTTCATCTTGACGGCGGACGGGTGATTGATGCCGGGCCGGTTCAAAAGACGCCTGTCGCCGACATCATCTCACTGTCCGAAGCCATGGGCCATCGCATGACCTGGTACCGGGACCATGTGGTCTTTCCTTATTTTAAAGGCCTGATCGTGCTGGCCGAAACCGCGCGCAATGCCACGGCGTCGCTGGCAAACCTGTCGGCCTCCATGGACAGAAACGGCATCGGCCATACGGTATGCCTGCCGATTTTCCCCTATGTCACCTTTGATGACCTGGCCGCGGCCCGCCGGAAAGATTCGCGCATCATTCCTTTTACCACCATGGACTGCTCGCTTGCCCCGGACAAAATCGCGGTTGCCCTGGAAGAGGATGTGGCCGCCGGCGCACGGGGCCTCAAGCTTCACCCCATCATTCAGCGCGAGCCGCTTTCAAGCGCAAAAACCCTGGCCGCGGTTGAGACCGTGGCGGCCCACGGCCTGCCGGTGCTGGTGCATACCGGCATCTCCTCTTATTATCCCGCAGGTGAACCCGGCCGCCAGACCCCGGCCAATGCCGACATCCCTTTTGTCGAAGAGCTGGTGAGCCGTTTCCCCGGGGTTTCTTTTGTCGCCGGCCATGCCGGCCTTTACCAGACAAAGGCGGTGATGGCCCGGCTGTCAAAGTATGCCAACGTGCGGGTGGATGTGTCGTTTCAATCTTCCGGCACCGTGAAAAAGCTGATTGCCGCCTTTGGGCCGGAGCGCGTGCTGTTCGGGTCGGACTGGCCTTTCGGCAATCCCGAACCCATGGTCAAAATCGTCAAGGCCGCCTGCCGGTCCGACGCCGGCCTGGCCCGCTGCGTTTTTTACGACAACGCGGCGCAGTTATTGGGACTTTGATAGTGGCTTGTCATTTACTCTTTTATATGCTGAACTGCCTGCAGGGGCGCAAAATTTTGCGCCCCTGT
>JBMORB010000084.1:0-3568 GCA_049320925.1 Thermodesulfobacteriota bacterium
CCTTGTAAGATTGTTTCCCTTCCGCTTACTTCAGCACGGCTGGCCGTACACGCATATCCGGTTCCGGCCGGCGGTCTTGGCGGCATACATGGCATGGTCCGCCCTTTCCAGCAACTCAAAAGGTGAGTCGTCCCGGACAGGCACCGTGGACGCCACCCCCATGCTGACCGTGACGCAATCGGATACCGGCGAGGATTCGTGGGGAATCGTCAGGGCCTGAATATGGGCCTGAATCTTTTGCGCCACATGCAGGGCCTGGGCCATGCCGGTATTGGCCAGCAGCACCACGAACTCCTCCCCGCCGTATCGCACGCTGGCATCTCCGGGCCGGTGCACATTTTCCGTGATGGCCCCGGCGATCTGCTTCAGACAGGCATCTCCGGCCGGATGGCCATAATGATCGTTGTACGGCTTGAAGTGGTCGATATCGATGAATATCAGTGAAATCGGCAGCTGCTCGCGGAGGGCGCTGCGCCATTCGGCGGCCAGGTGGACGTCGAAATGGCGGCGGTTGAACAGGCCGGTCAGGGGGTCGGAAACCGCCAGTTCCTCCAACTGCCGGTTGAGCTTTTCCAGGTGCCGGGCGTCGATCTTCATTTTCATGGCGCGCAGGTAGGCCCTGCGGAACTCCCGCTCCATGCGGTAATTGCCCAGCAGCGAGATGACGCCCACGGAAAATATGACCAGGGCCGAGTGCACCATGAGATCCGGCGGCATGCGCCCGAACCAGGAAAAGACGGCCAGGTGGAGCGAAAGCAGGGAGCCGCCCAGGACGGCGGCATGCCAGAAGGGGATGCGGATCACGATGGCGGCAAACATGATGATCAGGGCCACCCCGGTATAGGAGTGGCCGGCGTTCGGCGCCCGGCTCAGCATGGCCAGAAGCAGCAGGCTGGCCCCGCCCATAAAAAACAGGAAGGTCAGCAGGTGAATGATATACCGGCGGAACCGCTGCCGGGAGGCCAGCACCATGGCGGCGATCATCATCGGCGTGGCCATGGTGAAGCGGAAAATCCAGGCCACGGGATAGATGTCCGGGGTCAGCACATAATCGGAGATGGCAAACAGGTTGAACAGGGCAACGGCAAACCAGCCCAGGACCCGGTAAGTGCCGAACCGGTGCTCGATGGTGTCGTAAATGTATTGCCGTTCCAGGACGGGAGAGAACCGCAGGCCGGCGGGCCGGCGAAGGGTCTTTTCTATCTCGGCTTCCAGGGGGTCGCGCTGAAGATTATTCGCTGTGTATGTATCGGAGGCTTGGATCATGAGTTATTCACCGATGAGCCCGGCGCCGCGCGGACCAAGCGGCGACGGGGGCGGCGGCCCTTTTCGCCGCCGGTTGTCATGGCCGGGCCGGGCCTTCCTGGAAAATGGGGCCCGACGGCGGCGGTGCAGCGCCCTGGGCCGCCGTTGCGGGCCGGGCAACAGGGCAGGTATTGGAAAAAGTGGACGCGATATTGGAAGAATACACCACGATCTGTTTGAGCAGGTCCATGAGTTCCATGTGAATCTCGTGGGTCACCTGGGACTCCTGTTTCTGACAGTGCACCCGCTCCAGGTGCCGCAGCCGGAACTGGGACTCAAGGTCGAGATAGGTCCGTTCCTGGGACATGATTTCGCAGGCCTTCTGCCGGTTGCTCTCGGCAAACGCCTCCTTGAGCAGGCGGATATGGGTGCACACCTTGTTGTGATAGATCATCAGCTCTTCCTTGCCCTCTTCTGAAAAATCGGCGTGCAGGGCCTTCTTTTTCGCGATCAGGGGAACCATGTTGCGATGAATCAGGTCCCCGATGCTCTCCATGTCCTTGGCAATGGACATCATGCCGAACACCTCGTTGACGCTCTCCTTTGAAATCCCCTCCCGGAGCACCCGGTTCAGATAATCGCCGATCTTCTCTTCCAGAAAATCGATCTTTGACTCGCGCATGTCAATGCCTTCCATCAGGGTCAGCTCCGGAAATATGGCGTCCCGCTTGGGAATCTCCCGCCGGAGCAGTTCGGCCTCGTCCTTTTCCCTCACCCCCCGGGTCACATGCTGCTCGTCGGAGATGAAGGGAATGATGATGGCCCGCAGCATGCGTTCCAGCAGCTTGGCCATGCGCGACAGTTCGGCCCTGGCCAGGCTGATGGCCACTTCCGGCGTTTTAATGCTGGTCTCATCCAGATACCAGGTGGTCAGCTCCCGGGTGATCTGGTCTTTCTTCTTGTCCGGCAGCAGCCGCTGAATCAGTCCGGCAAACAGCCCCGTGAAGGGCAAAAATATCAGCCCCATGCCCACGTTGAACAGCGTATGGGCATTGGCGAGCTGCCGGGCCGGGCCGCCCCCAAAATGCACTGTCAGGTCCCGCACCCAGGCCGCGAAAAACGGGATCCAGAACACGATCAGCACCACGCCAAGCACCTTGAAAAGCACATGGCCCAGGGCCACCCGTTTGGCCTCCCGGGTCATGCCGATGCTGGCCAGAATGGCCGTGATGCAGGTCCCGATGTTGGAGCCCAGCACCAGGGGGATTCCCGCTTCCAGGGTGATCAGTCCCTCTTCAGCAAGCACGATCAGAATACCGGTAAAGGCGCCGCTGCTCTGAATCAGGGCGGTGAAGGCAGCGCCGGCCAGAATGCCCATCAGCGGATTCTCCAGCCCCTGGAGCAGTTCGAGAAACCCCGGATAGGTACGCAGCGGGGACATGGCGTCGCTCATCAGTTTCATGCCATAGAACAGGACGCCGAACCCCAGCAGGATTTCACCGATGGCCACCACCATCCGGTGTCTGGAATACAGCCTGGCCCCGAATCCCACCGCCACCATGAGCAGGGCATAATCGGTGAGTTTGAAGGCAATAAGCTGGGCCGTTATGGTGGAGCCCACGTCAGCGCCGAGGATCACGCCCAGGGACTGGAGGAAGGTCATGAGCCCGGCCTGGACGAAACTCACCAGCATCACCGTGGTGGCGCTGCTGGACTGGATCACCATGGTGACAAAGGCCCCCACCAGAAAACCGATCACCCGGTTGCGGGTCAATGCTCCCAGAATCCTTCGCATCTGCTGGCCTGTCGAGTCCTTCAGGCCCTTGCTCATCTTCTCCAGGCCGTAAAGAAACAGGGCCAGCCCGCCCAGCAGGCCGATGACCACAAACGACCAGGATATGGACTCCGGCGACAGTCCTGCCGGCGAGGCAAAACAGGGAACCGGGCTCAAGAGGCATATGGCAACAGCCGCCATCAGCCCTGCCAGGCCGCGCCTGCCCAAAAGGTTTTTCCCGATCCGCCGTTTCATGTCCGGTTCCAAGCCATGATGAGTATCGTATTACAGGGTATGAATAATGTAGCGGAAGGCTTCAGCCTTCCATTGAAATCAACCGGTTCCCTTTGCCCACCGGCCGTATGGCGGTCTGAAGACCGCCGCTACATTCTTGCCGGTTTTTATTTTACAGGCTGGTCACATAGAAAATCGATCCGGATGGCAACGTAAAAAGTTCAAGATCAAGGCGTCGCAAATCCCGAGGAATGAGGCGTACTAATTGTACGCCGCAGTGACGAGGGATGCAGCGCAACGCAGATATTGGATTTT
>JBMORB010000085.1:0-3560 GCA_049320925.1 Thermodesulfobacteriota bacterium
AGCGGATATCGACCATGCTGTCCGGCAGCACGCACCAGACACGGGCCAGGCGGGTTTTGTCGATGCCGGCCAGCGCCCTGGAAACGATACCGCCGAAGGATTCCGAAAAAAGGTCTGTTTCTTCCGGGTAAACGACGGTCTTCATATCGGCCACATAGGCCCGCCCTTCCAGGCCGCCGCCCGGAAGAACCACCGTCATGGACTCCTTGGCGAAAATGATACCGACAGGAGGATTTTTCCCGGAACGGGGAAGCCGAATGCCGCGGGAACCGCGCTTTTTTTGCGCCCCGGGCCGTGAAGGGGAAGATGGCACCGGTCCCTGGACGGGCGCGGCCGATGGGCCGGAGGTGCCGTTCTTAATTTTATTTAAAAGACGTTCGGTGGAAGTCAGTTCGTCTGGTTTGATCATCCCCTGCCCCGGCGCGACATTTGCCTTCAATGCGTTTGGCTAATAAAGTTGAAGCATTATAATGCGTTCCGAAAACCCCTGTCAATACAATAAACAGGGTTGGGTCAGCCTGTTGCCAGCCCTCACGAGAGCAATCCGGTTCTGAACCGCTGCCGCGTTTGCGTGCCAGGCCCCGCGCCCGGCCTTCACCGTCAGATGGTGATGGTCTGTCCCCGCCTGGCCACCACGGCGTCGATGTCCTCGGCTCGAAGGCTTTTCGCGAAACAGGCCGCCTGCTCCTTTTCCCCGTGCACAACAGCGGCTTTATGAATCTCGAGGTTGGATTCCTTTACAAACCGCATCAGTTCGTGCTTGTCCGCGTGGGCGGAAAACCCTTCGATATGCTCCACCCGGGCTTTCAGGGGATACTCCTTGCCGAGAATACGCATGGCCGGCGGATCCCCCCGTCGGCCTGACTCCTGGTAGGCGGTGCCCTGGTCCAGAATGCGGCGGCCCAGAGTGTTTTCCGCCATGTAGCCCACGATCAGGATCGTGTTGGCCGGGTTGTGAATCTTGTACCGAAGGTGATGCAGGATGCGGCCGAACTCGCACATGCCCGAGGCGGACACAACGATGTGAGGCCGCTCGTCCTTCATGATCTCCATGGACTCCTCCACCGATTCGGTAAAAAGCACGTCCTGGAACACAAACGGGTTGTACCCTCGCTCCAAAAATGTTTTATGGGTCTCCCGGTCATAGGCCTCCGGGTGTTCGGAAAAGACCTGAGTCAGATTGCTGGCCAGCGGACTGTCCACGTATACCGGCACCCGCGGCACCCGCCCGCTGTTGTAAAGTTCGTGAATGGAGTAGAGAATCTCCTGGGTGCGGCCGTAGGCAAAGGAGGGGATCAGCACCGAACCGCCCCGGTCCAGGGTCCGGTTGATGGCTTCGCCCAGGCGCTGAGTCAGGTCGGCCACGGGATCGTGCTCCCGGTCGCCATAGGTACTCTCGATGATCAGCAGGTCGATTTTCCGGTCCTCGGGGGCGAAATTCAGGGTGGGATCCCGCAGGATGACCTTGCCGAACCGGCCCAGGTCGCCGGTATAACAGACCCGTTTTACCATGCCGTTTTTCCGGTAGGTCAAAATGCTGATGGCCGAGCCCAGGATGTGGCCGGCCTCGTAAAGCGTCACGGTCAGATCCTTTCCCACCGTTACGGGGGTCCGGTAGGGAATGCCTTCAAAACTGGAGAGCGCGCTGTGGGCATCGGCCGTAGTGTAAAGCGGTTCCACCGGATCCATGCGAAACGACGCGGCCATGGAAACGATCTTGTCCCGGTTGATCCGGTGCCCGCCATTTTTAAGCATTTTTCTGGCCCTTTCCCGGTCCCTGTGGGAAATTTTTCCGGAGCCTTTTCCGCCGTTCTCGTTTTCAAGAACGGCCCGGACCGCCTTGTAATTCAGGTAGTCGGCGTCCGACTCCTGAATATGGGCCGCGTCCGGCAGCATGTAATCACACACGTCCTTTGTGGGTCGGGTGGAAATAATCCGGCCCGCAAAGCCGTTTTTCACCACCAGGGGCAGCCGGCCCGAGTGATCGATGTGGGCGTGGGAAAGAATGATGTTGGTGATTGTGGCCGGATCAATGGACATGGTCCGGTTTTTTTCGGCGGTTTCAAGCCGCCGGCCCTGGAACAGGCCGCAGTCAAACAGGACACAGTCGTGCTCGGTGCATATCCGGTGGAGGGAGCCGGTCACCTCTTCGGCGGCCCCGTAACAGGTCAGTTGCATATCAGGTCCTTTACTCGGATCATTTCATTGTGACTGCCCAAAACATCTTCAAAAATCGAATGCGGCAACCGCGCTTCCATCCAGATCGAAATCGCTATCGGGATCGGAGCCGGATCAACGGCGGATTCCGATTTCGATGGTGAAACAAATGCATCCCGGAGCATATCCCCGGGAAAGCTTACGCCAGGGCCTGCTCGATATCGGCGATGATGTCGCCGGCATCCTCCACGCCCACGGCCAGGCGGATCAGGCCGTCCTTGATGCCCAGGGCCAGGCGTTCCTTGCGGGTCTTGTCATAATAGCTGATCGTGGCCGGGTGGGTGATCAGCGACTCCACGCCGCCCAGGCTGGGGCCGATGTTGATGATCTTGAGCCGGCTTAAAAAATCAAGCACCTGCTCGCAGTCCCCGTCCACCTCAAAGGTCACCACCGCGCCGAAACCCTTCATCTGAGCCTTTGCGACCTCATGATGAGGGTGGCTGGCCAGGCCGGGATAGTAAACCCGGCTGATCTTGGGGTGCTTTTCCAGGTGCTCGGCCACGATCTGGCCGTTTTCGTTGAGCCGCTGCATGCGCAGGTCAAACGTCTTCAACCCCCGGATCAGCAGGTAGGCCGAATTGGGGTCGATGACCCCGCCGGTAATCTTCAAGAACTCGCGGACCGGCTCCACCAGTTTTTTACTGCCCAGCACCACGCCGCTGAGCAGGTCGTTGTGGCCGGCCAGGTACTTGGTGGCGCTGTGGATCACAATGTCCACGCCGTACTCCAGGGGCTTCTGGTTGTAGGGAGTGGCAAAAGTGCTGTCCGACACCACCAGGATGCCCTTGCCCTTGAAGATACCCATCAGCCGTTCAAGGTCCATGATGTTGAGATAGGGGTTGGTGGGCGATTCGGAAAAAAAGACCCGGGTATTGGGTTGAATGGCCTTTTCCATGGCTTCGTAGTCGCACATCTTCACCACCGTGCACTCGATGTCGAACTTGACCAGGCTGGTCTTGCAGAACTCCAGGGTGCGGCGGTAGGCGTCGTCGGTGATGATGATATGGTCCCCGGACTTGAGCAGCGCGAACAGGGTTGTGGTGATGGCGCTCATCCCGGAGGAAAAAAGCACGGCGTCCTCGGCCCCTTCCAGAAAAGCCAGCTTGTTTTCCGCGGCGATCTGGGTGGGATGACCGTACCGGCCGTACTCGAAACGCTCCACCGCGCCCACGGCCAGCTTTTTGATCTCATCGACATTCTTGAAGATAAATGTGGATGTCTGCACAATGGGCGTGGTCACCGAGCCATACTCGTTGTATCGGATCTCGCCGGCATGGACCGCCTTGGTCGAAACGCCCCAGTTCTTGTCCCCTTTCATCGCGCACGCTCCTTAAAAATATGGA
>JBMORB010000086.1:0-3550 GCA_049320925.1 Thermodesulfobacteriota bacterium
TTCCACCAGGCAATATCGAAATCGGGATCGGGGTCGAAATCCAAAAATATCAAAACCGGGTTCCCGTCAAAGAGCCGGCATGTGAATCTTACTCTTGCTCGTGCTCGTAATCGTCTTTTTGTTTTGATCACGAGCACGAGTAAGATCAAGAGTAGGAGAGGTGGTTGGACACTCGCCCCCATATCTCACGAATTTTTTTCGACTTGACTTTATACCCTCGCATGCCTATATTTAATCAACTACTACATTGTGGTATAGACATGCGACACGGATTCCTTTCACTTTTCATGGCCCTTCTGACCGGCGTCACGATTTCCGGCGCGGCGATGTCGTATGTGCCGTGTGACAGGGAAGGCTGCTGCTGCGCGGAACCGGCGTCAATGCCGGCGATACCCGAAGCCCCGCAGGCCCCCATGGGCTGTTGCTGCTCCGACGGGCCGGCCGATACCTGCCGGATCGAGCCGGCGAATCCAAACCCGGCGATTGTTTCCTTTTTGCCTTCAGTGCCGGAGCCGGAGAAACGGTTCGCAAAAGCGGCAGCCAATGCCGTGGAAACCGCCGGTGATCTGCCGTTGTCCGCCGTCACCACGGTGCGAACAGCGGTTTTGACGCCGCACCACTATAAAACCCCCCCGCTTTATCTGCGGAACGAAACATTTCTCTGTTGATTCAGTCCATTCCCCCTGACGGTTTACCATCGCGCCGGTAACGGCGGCAGCAGCGTTGTCCTGCCGTGAGCGGGCCCGGTGTCTCATTCAACGTCCGGTATCGCAAAAGCGCGTATCCCGGGCATGCCCCCGGCTGCCTTACTTCACCGGTATTGCGCGCAGCCGGAAAAACAGGAGATCAGAAAGATGACAAAATCAAAAAAAACGAAAACAGAATATGGAACAGACCGCAACACGGATTCAGAGAAAAAGGCGCGGGTGCTGAATAAAAAGAAGTCGCCCTTATTGTTCGTGGTGGCGGGGGTGGCACTGCTGGTGCTGCTGGGCACCGCCTATTATCGCATGCAGGAGGGTCGCCAGGATGTGTCGCTGGCGGTTGCGCCTGCAACGGCCGCGGCAGGCGGGACGGTGGCTTATCCCACCTCCCTGTTCGCGGACGGCCGGGCGCGTCATTTTGATTACACGGACGGCGGGCAGACGATCCGGTATTTTATCCTGAAAAGCGCCGACGGCGCGATCCGGGCCGCGTTTGACGCTTGCGACGTGTGCTGGCCCGAAGGCAGGGGATATTACCAGGAAGGCGACAACATGGTTTGCGGAAACTGCGGCCGCCGGTTTGCATCGGTAAAGATCAACGAGGTCAAGGGCGGCTGCAACCCGGCTCCCCTTGCGCGGACCGTACAGGGCGACCAGGTGGTCATCAACACCGCGGATATTCTTTCCGGCGCAGGATACTTCAATTTTGAAAACAGGAGGTAGCCATGACACTGAAGGATATCGCATTCAAAAACCTGTTGCGCCGGAAAGGCAAATCCCTGTTCATACTGGCGGGGCTGGTGCTCGGCGTGGCCACGGTGGTGGGGCTGATCAGTTTTGTGGACGCCATGACCCACGACATCAATCATCAGCTTGAAAAATATGGCGCCAACATCCTGATCGTGCCGAAAACCGACAACCTGGCATTGACCTACGGCGGCATGACCCTGGGCGGCGTCTCTTTTGAGACCCGGGAGATCAGCCAGTCGGACCTGGCCGGTATCGGCACAATCAAGGACGCGGCCAGCATCGCCGCCGTGGGCCCCGTGGTACTGGGCAGCGTGGCGGTAGGCGATAAAGAGGTGCTGCTGGCCGGCGTGGATTTCTCCGCGAACAAGATCTTAAAACCGTGGTGGAAGGTCGAAGGGGCGCTGCCCGGCCCGGATGAAGTGCTGCTGGGCGCCGACGCCGCCCGGGTCCTGGGGATTCGTCCCCGCCAGGCGGTTTCCATCAGGGACCGGGTACTGGGTGTTTCCGGCGTGCTGGCGTCGACCGGTTCCCAGGATGATCATCTGATCTTTACCACCATTGACACGGCCCAGTCCCTTTTGAACAAGCAGGGGATTGTCTCCATGGTGGAGGTGGCGGCCCTGTGCAATGCCTGCCCGGTGGACGAGATGGTGACCCAGATCACGGAAAAACTGCCCGGCGCCAAAACCATGGCCATTCAGCAGGTCGTCAAGGGCCGCATGGAGACCCTGAACCAGTTCAAACAGTTTTCCTACCTGCTCTCCGGCGTGGTGGTGTTTATCGGCGGTCTGGTGGTGCTGGTGACCCTGATGGGAAGCGTCCGGGAACGCACAACGGAGATCGGCGTTTTCCGGGCCGTGGGGTTTCGCCAGAAGCATGTCATGGCGATCACGTTCCTGGAAGCCGGCATTCTGTCGGGCATCGGCGGCATTATCGGGTACCTGGTCGGCTATGGCGGAACCAGACTGGGGATGCTGGTGCTGTTGAAAAAGGAGGCCGCCATGGTCATGCTGAACCCGACCCTGGCCGCCGGCGCGTTTCTGATGGCCGTGGCCGTGGGCCTCGTTGCCAGCGCCTATCCCGCGTTCATGGCCGCCCGGATGGATCCGAATCAGGCGCTCAGGGGGCTTTAACCACGACATACGGAGAACGATATGAGTTATATAATTATGGAGCATGTTTCAAAAACATACGGCACCGGGGATTCGCGGGTCACCGCTGTTTCCGACATGAACTTCGGCATTGACGCCGGGGAATTTGTGGGCGTGATGGGCGAATCCGGCGCCGGAAAATCGACGCTGCTGTCCGTGCTGGGGGCCATGAATTCGCCCAGCACGGGGCATTACCGGGTTGACGGCATTGACGTGTATGACCTTTCCCAGGAAAAACAGGCCGATTTCAGGCGGGAGTTTCTGGGCTTCGTGTTCCAGAGCTTTCATCTGCTCCCCTACCTTACGGTCCTGGAAAACGTGATGCTGCCGTTGACCACAACGGATATGAACCGGCGGGAGAAGGAGGCCAGGGCCCGGAGCGCTCTGGCCGTGGTGGGCCTTGAGAACAAGTGGAAACGCCTGCCTTCGGAGATATCCGGCGGCGAAAACGAACGGGTGGCCGTGGCCCGTGCCATTGTCAACGACCCGCCGATCATCCTGGCCGATGAACCTACCGGCAACCTGGATTCCCGCAACACGGGCGAGGTGATGAAACTGCTGTGCCGTCTCAATGAAAAAGGCACCACCATCGTGATGGTGACCCACAGCGCGGAGTGCGCGGCCTATGCCGGCCGCGTCATGACCCTGGCCGACGGAAGGCTGGTCTCCGAGGGGCGACGCCCCATTGAAGCGGTGAGCCCGTCATTTGTATTTGGCCGGGAAAATGTTTGCTGTGCATAGTTTGATGGCACTGTTGTGCCCCTCCTTGACAGGGATGATGCGTCATGCCGCATCATCCCTGTCTTGTTTTTAGGTTGACATTTCAATAGGCTAAATTTTAGTATCCAGGGAAACAGGGGGTGGCCGCTTTACTTTAATATGCATGAAGAAACAAGCGGCCTCTTGTGCTGTACACCCCGGCAACCAGTTGCCGGGGCCACCCGC
>JBMORB010000087.1:0-3536 GCA_049320925.1 Thermodesulfobacteriota bacterium
GGTATCGCTTTTCATGCCGGCGGTGGTATTGCGGGTGTCAATAACCAGCCGGGCGTGCCGGACAATGAAACGGATGTCGTAATCGCTGTGGTCGGCAAGGATCAGCACGGCGTCGGCGGATGCCAGGGCCTGCTCGTCCAGAGGCACCGATGCCAGGGTAAAGTCGTATTTACGGGTAGGTTTTAGCCTGGGCACCCAGGGGTCGTTATAGATCACGGTGGCGCCCTGGGCCATCAGTTTTTTCATGATGGGGTAGGCCGGCGACTCCCGGTCGTCATCCACGTCCTTTTTATAGGCCACGCCCAGGATCAGGATGGTGCTGTTGCTGACGCACCGGCCATGCCGGTTAAGCGCTTCGGCGGTTTTGGCCACCACGTAGTCGGGCATCTGGGTGTTGATTTCGCCGGCCAGTTCGATGAATTTGGTGGCAAAACCGTATTCCTTGGCCTTCCATGTCAGGTAGAAGGGGTCGATGGGAATACAGTGCCCGCCCAGGCCGGGGCCGGGGAAGAAGGGCATGAACCCGAAGGGCTTGGTGGCCGCGGCCTCGATGACCTCGAAAATGTCGATGCCCATGCGATGGGCCAGCAGCTTGAGTTCGTTGACCAGGGCGATATTCACGGACCGGAAGGTGTTCTCAAGAATCTTGGCAAACTCGGCCACCCGGGTGGAGGAGACGGGCACCGTCCTCGTGATGACGCTGTAAAGCGTGTCGGCCACCTTCAGGCAGGCCGGCGTGATGCCGCCCACGATCTTGGGAATGCTGGTGACGGAAAAGTCTTTATTGCCCGGGTCTTCCCGTTCCGGTGAAAAGGCCAGGAAAAAGTCGATGCCCGGCCTCATGTCGTCCGAGGCAAACCGGGAAAGCAGTTCCTCTTCGGTGGTTTCCGGATAGGTGGTGCTCTCCAGGACCACCAATTGCCCTTTGCGCAGAAACCGGGCAATGGTGGCCGCCGTGTTGACCAGGGCCGAAAGGTCGGGCACCCGTTTGTCGGTCAGGGGCGTGGGCACACAGATGAGAATGCAGTCCGCCTCGGTCAGCCGGGAAAAATCGGTGGTCGCTTCAAAGGATCTGTTTTCAATCAGGGGGCGCACCGGCTCCAGGGGAATATGCCGGATATAGGTTTTCGCCTGTGCGATGTTGTCGCATTTGACGCCGTCGGTGTCAAAACCGATGACGGAAAATCCTTTTTTCGCGAAGGTCAGGGCCAGGGGCAGGCCCACGTAGCCCAGACCGATCACCGCGATCCGGGCGGTCCGGTTGTCTATCTTTGCGATCAGTTCTGCACAGGCGTCGCGCCGGGTCATTTTTTCCTCACTGTCATTATCGGAATCGGGTCACTCCAGTTTTCGGGCATTCGGCTTCAACCGGGCACCGGCTGCAAAAGGGCGACACCGGTACGCAGACTGTCTGGCCGTATGAAACCAGGAGTTCATTGTAGGGTTTCCAGTATTTTTTGGGAAGTGTTTTTCTCAAGGCGAACTCGGTCTCTTCCGGGGTCCGTGTCGTCACAATGCCGGTGCGGTTGCTGATGCGGTGTACATGGGTGTCCACGCAGATGCCGTCCTTGCCGAACCCCTCTATCAGCACGAGGTTTGCCGTTTTGCGGCCCACGCCGGGCAGGGCAAGCAGGGCCTCCATTTCGTCGGGTACCCGGCCGTCATGGCGTTCGAGCAGAATGCGGCTGATCTCAATCAGGCGTTTTGCCTTTGTGGGATAAAACCCCACCGGGTAGATCAGCTTTTCTATTTTTTTTGCCGGCAGCACGGCCATCTCTTCCGGCGTATGTGCCACGGCCAGCAGGCGCCCGGCCGCGGCATCGGTTACCGCGTCTTTTGTTCGCAGCGAAAGCAGGGTGGAGGCAAGAATTTCAAACGGCGTTGCCCCCCGGTTGGCGATCAGCGTGATCACCGGCGCTCGGCTTTTCTTGCGAAGCTTTTTCAATTCCCGGACAAAAAAGTCGATATCAATGGTTTTCTTTTTCATGACAGGGTCCGGTTTCAGGCAGGTCGTTTTGGTTTCAACTCAGGGGAGGGGCGATCACCATCCATTGTTTACCCTTATGCTTTTTTGCCTCATACAGGGCCTTGTCCACATGCTTCAGCAGACGATCGATGGCGACCGGCGCGTCGGGAACGACGGCGATGCCGAAACTGACGCCCACGTCCGCTCCCTGCCGGCCCGCCCATTCGACAAAACGGCTCCGCAGGCGGTCAGCCACCCGGGCCGCGTCGTCAAGCGCCATGTTCACCAGCATGAAAACAAATTCATCGCCTCCATACCGGGCCACGATGTCGGTCTTCCGGAGCAGTTCCCAGGTCAGTCTGGAAAAATATTTAAGTACCTCGTCTCCGAAAAGGTGACCTTTGGTGTCGTTGACGCCCTTGAAGTTGTCCAGGTCCGCGAACATCAATACCAGGGGCGTCTTCTGACGTTCATGCAGGGAGAGCAGAACCCCGGCGCTTTGGATGAAGGCGGCCCGGTTATAAAGTCCGGTCAGCGGGTCCTGCCGGGCCATGATCTGTGCCTCTTTTTTCATCCGTTCGATACGGCTGATCAGCAGGTAGTTGTAGTAAAGGAAAATGGCGATAAACAGAACCACAAAGAAAAGGGGAAAGGAAAACTGCGAAAAGAACAGCCATTGGCGGACGGCAAGGACCGGAATGCCGAGCAAAAGGACGGCCACAAACTGTTCCAGGAAAATCTTCAGGCCGTGCTGCATGCCGTTGCCCATTACCGCAATCATCACCAGCATGCCGGTGGGCGGCACCTCAAAGGGGTCGATCAGCGAGGCGGTAAAAGCGGCCGCGATATCAACCCAGGCTCCCATGCGGACGCCCGTCCATCCCACACTCCGGGTGCGGTAATACCACACCCACGCAATATGAAAAACAAAAAAAGCGGCAATCACGCCGCCCACCTCGGCAGGCCCCATCAGAAAAGGGGTAACGGGGATGACAAAAAAATAGAACGCCGCCAGCAGGCCCAGTGTCATCCGGATGGCGAACTGCATGCGCGGCATGTAGAAAGCAGGGGCCGGCATGTTGGTATCGGTAGGGCTGGATGGCAGCTCAGGTGTTGGGGAGAACGTCGACAAAGGATATTCCTGTCCGCTTAGGGAGTTATAATTTATTGAATATCATACCATAAAAGCCGGCAGCGCCCAAGTGAGAAACCCGGGAGGGGAAAAAGGGGAAAACCTCGTGTCAGAGGGACGGGCAGTTTTATCCCTTCGATATTTTTTTAATATAAGTGCCTTTGTCCCAGTAGCCATGAGGGCTGGTGCCGACATTCATGGCGAGTTGATAGTCCCTGGGACATCGCCCGGTCACATCGGTCACGCTGATCTGGATGTTGCTGATATTGGTTGCGTCCACGTGCCATATGTTTTTGTTGGTCAGTGTGGGGCCGACATAGACCTCTCCGTTCGCGTCTTGCTGCAGGGAAGCGTCTGAAACTGATGTGTTGGTGGAAATGGCGAAGTAGCCGGCGATGGCCTGGGCGATGGCATTGGCGTTGGATTCGGCGGCTGAAC
>JBMORB010000088.1:0-3526 GCA_049320925.1 Thermodesulfobacteriota bacterium
AAACCCAAAGCCGGACCTCGCCCGGAAAGTGCGGGGCCTGTGCCGTACCGTTGGCCGAGGAGGGTACGGCCGGGCGCAACCGGTGCCGGTGCCGGGAGTGCGGCGCGGACAACACTTATCCCAACGCGGCCGCCGGCCCGCCGGATCACCGCCTGTTTGCCATTGAATATCACTGCCCGACCTGCAAACCTTCCCATGAGGGCCGGTTCTTTAAAAAGCCGGACAGCCGGGACATGGCGAACATCCAGACGGTTGAAGCCCGCTGGGCAGGCATGCGGCCCCGGTATGTGCCCACGGACCCGATTCCCAACGGCGATGAAACCGATCGGCTGCACCGGTGGGGATACCGGTTTTACCGCCAGATGTTCAACAGCCGCCAGCTTCTGGGTCTGGAGCTGTCGGCCCGCATCATTACGGGGATCAGTGATGACCGGGTCCGCAATGCCCTGGCCACCAATCTTTCCGATCTGTTGCGCTACCAGAACATGCTGTGCCGGTATGACACCCGGGCATTAAAATCGCTGGATATCTTTTCGGTTCATGGCTTTCCCGTAGGGCTGATTCAATGCGAATCCAATTTTTTAGGGATTCGGGCCCAAGGCCGCGCCGTGTGCGTCGGCAGCGGGGGCTGGGCCAACATCATTGAGAAGTTCAAAAAAGCCAAGGCCTATTGCGACCACCCTTTTGAGATTCGGCACCAGGGCCGCGCAAAAAAAGTGGTGCCCATTATCGGCGAGTGGATCGGAGACCGAAGAAACGGCCATGGCGGTCCGCCGGAAAGAGAGGTCAACCTGTCGTGCCGGGATGCGGCCGCGGCCGCGCTGTCCGACGAGTCTCTGGACGCCGTGTTCACCGATCCGCCTTATTTCGGCAATGTGCAATATGCCGAACTGATGGATTTCTGCTACACATGGCTGCGTCGGCTGGCGGGCCCGACGGTTTCCCCTTTTGACACGGCATCCACTCGCAATCCCCATGAACTGACCGGCAACCTGGACATGGGCCGGGACCTGGCCCATTTCACCGAGGGGCTTTCATCCGTGTTTCGGCGCATGGCAAAGGCTTTAAAGCCGGGGGCGCCGCTGGTGTTCACCTACCACCATAACACTCTCGAGGCATACTATCCCGTGGCCGTGGCCATGCTGGATGCCGGGCTGACCTGCTCGGCGTCGCTGCCCTGTCCGGCTGAGATGGGGGCCTCCATTCATATCAATGGAACCGGCTCTTCCATCATCGACACGGTGTTTGTCTGCCGGGCCACCGGCGTCATGCAGAAAAAGTGGCTGGCCGATGCTGTCGGGGATGTGGCCGGCATTGTTGAGGAAGACGTGCGGCTGCTTCGGGCCGGCAACGTGAAACCCACTCCCGGCGATATTCGATGCATCACCCATGGGCACCTGATCCGGCTGGCCGTGTGGTCCTTGCGAAGCACCTGGGATAAAAATCAACCTCCCGCGTCGCGCATCGCAAAGGTGGCAAGCTGGCTTGAACATTTTGGCGGCTGGTCCGATGTGAAAAAATACATGGGTCACGACAGAAAAGCAGTCATACGGGAAGTCCCTTTGCTCGCGATTTCAGAAACCAGCGCGGAATATGGAGCCGAATATGCTGAAATTCCCTTTTGAAGCCTCCGTGGAAGAGATTTTTCAGGACACGGACAGCTATGTGGATGCGGTTTTCTCTTGTCTGGAATCTGAGTTTCTGGTCATGCCAAAGGGGGCCGGGTTTGTGGAGTATCCGGTGTTCGAACAGGGATATGAAGCCCTGAAGACGGCAACGGAAAATTTTTCGCGGCTTGAAACCCGGCGGCTTTTGTCCGTGGCTATTTCCGAGCCCATTGCCATCGTCGTGCTGCGGGCCATGCTTGGCTTCACGCCGCCAGAGTGGGCTTATGTGACTGCGCAAAAAACCGGTGTGTCGGTCACCCAGGGGTTTGTACGCTCTCTGGATCGGAAGGTCAGAATGGCGCCTCAAACGCCGCTCAAGGCGACCGGCGTGACAAGAGAGCGGCTTGAGGCGATGCTTCAGACAGCCGGCCAGTTGCTGTCGGACGGCACCCCCAAGGTGTCTGCCGATCAGCTGCACCGCCTGGACAAGGCCGATACCCGGCATGGCATCGACACTATTCAGAACATGGCGGCCATGGGCGCACCCTATGCCATGCTGCTTTATGAGCGGTTTCTCGGCAGACCCTTTGCCGGGCATCGTGACTCGGTCAGCGAACTGATCGGCGACAGTCTGGAGTCGGCCATTGAAGAGGTGCTGACAAAAGCGGGCATCAGTTTTCGCAAGACCAAGCGGGCCGAGCGCATTGCCGGATTCGACCAGACGCCTGATTTCATCATTCCCAGCGAATTCAATCCCCAGATCATTATTGAAGCCAAGATCACCGAGGATGACGGCACGGCCAGGGACAAGGTGACCCGCATTCAGCACCTGGGCGAATTGAGCCTTGCGGGCCGGACACCGGAGAACCCGAAATATGAGGTTGTCGCGTGCATCGGGGGCCGGGGGTTCGGTGTGCGGCGGGAAGACATGAAAAAGATGATTCTGGCAACCCGGGGCAAGGTGTTTACCGCAAAAACGCTGGACCGGCTTGTGGAAAGCACCCGGCTCAAGGCGTTTCAAACCAGAAGCAAGTAGTGACATGTGCCCGCTGTTTTGCCGGACACAAACCACCAAGGCAAAAGGAGGAGAGCCATGAACTGGTATCTGGAGGTAGTGAAAAAATACGCGGTGTTTTCCGGCCGGGCCCATCGCCAGGAGTACTGGATGTTTGTGCTGATCAACCTGATCATCGGGTTCGGGCTGGGATTTATCGAAGGACTAGTCGGCCTGCCGGGCGTTCTGTCGACCCTTTATGGTCTGGCCATTCTGCTGCCCAGCCTGGGGGTCTCCATCCGGCGGCTGCACGATACCGGCCGCACCGGCTGGTGGGTGCTGATCAGTTTTGTGCCCATTCTCGGCCTGATCGTGCTGATTGTGTTCATGGTGCAGGACAGCCAGCCCGGGGACAACATGTACGGCCCCAACCCGAGAGGCATCATGGCGTAACTTGAATGCGGCCAGACTTTTCTAATGTTCTGATGGCTTCGTAAAAAGCCCTTGCATCGTGATTCCGGGCTTGACCCGGAATCCAGTATAAAATTGATATTATTCGTTTTGCTGGACACCGGCGTGGAAGCCGGGGTGACGGAATAAGGTGAAATTCGACTTTTTACGAGAATATGTTTTAAAGACGCGTCGGGCAGAGACCGGTTCCTGCCCGACAGGCGAAGGACACGCAGCGGGAAAGTAAAACATGACCCAACTTTTTTTCAGTCTCTGGATCAAGCTGTTTTTCGTGTTCACCCCGTTTTTCGGGCTTTCCATGTTTCTGAGCCTGACAGAGGGGTATGATGAACACCGCCGCCGCCGGGTGGCACTGACCGTGTCCATGGCCGTCGGAGTGCTGTGCCTGCTGCTGTTTTTTGGGGGCCGGCAGATCTTTTCGCTGTTCGGCATCACCCTTGACGCGTTCCGGATA
>JBMORB010000089.1:0-3524 GCA_049320925.1 Thermodesulfobacteriota bacterium
GGATCTGGGGCAGTCTCGGCGCATACTCCTTGACAATGTCGATATTGGCCACATGGCATTCCCGTTCCATGAAACCGTCCACCACTTCGTCCAGCAGGCGGTTGACGTCACAGGGCGCCAGTTTCGGATCGGTCTTGCGGGCTGAACTGAGCAGCTTGTGGGTAATGTCCTTGGTCCGGAAAACAGCCTCTTCAATGATTGCCAGTTCCTTGATCATCTGGTCGATGGTCTCCTGGCCAAAGGGCGGCTGCCCTCCGAACTCCGGGTCGAACAGGTCCCGGATCACCACGCACTGGGACCCGATAATGGCCAGGGGGTTGTTGATCTCATGGGCCACGCCAGCGGCCAGTTCCCCCACCGACGCCAGCTTGGAGGCGTGAAAGAGCTGGGACTTGAGTTCCTCCCTGTCTTTTTCCGTTCTTTCGGCTTTCCGGATCAGCACGTTGGTGGTGACGACAACAGCGGCGAAAAGCAGCAGTGCGATGGCGGCCGTTCCGGTGATGATATACCCCCGTACGCTGTACATGCGGGAGTAGGCGATTTTCAGCGGCTGCTTGACCACCAGCACCCAGGGGGCCTCCCGCAGCCAGGCGTAGGCGGCCAGTTCAGCCTGTCCCGCCTCTTTGATTTCCAGTACATCCGATCCTTCCATGACGGACGGCTGGAAACGGCTCTTGTCCAGCACGTTGGCGTATCCGGGATCCACCACCTGGTATCGGCCATCCCGGTTGATGATAAAGGAGTTGGTCTGTTTGCCCTGTCCGATGGCCCGGAGAAAATGATAAAACTTGTCCGGGTCCAGGGTGGCTCGCATGATGTACGTTTTTGTGCCCTTCCGCTGCTTGACCGCGATGGTAAAATGCGGCTTGTTGCGGAAACCCAGGTAGATGTCGCTGATGTAATAGTCGGAGGACTGGCTGCTCAGGGTTTTAAACCACAGCTCCTTGCTGTAGTCTTTCATGTGCAGAAAGCCGTAGGGCCCCGCGTAACCGATCTGGCGCCCGGCGTCATCCAGAAACCCAACGTCAATAAAGGCGTCGCTGGTCTCCTGAAGGCTTTTCAGGAGCATGTTCATGTCGGCCTGCGCCGGCGCCGCTGAAAAGGACTGCCCGTGGAAGAGATTCAACACATTGATCGCCCGTTCCTGCAGGAACAGGTCGATGGTGTTGCGCTGGCTTTCCGCCAGCAGGACCAGTTGCTGTTTGCCGCTCTGCTTGAGCGTGAGGTTAAACTGGAGATGGAAGTAGACCGACAGCAGAACCAGGGGCGTCAGAAATGCCAGGAGCATGGCCGCCAGGAGGCGTGCCCGCAGCCGTGAGAAGTAGTGGGCCGCATTGTCGTGGGGGCTTCTGACACTGCTGCCGGATGAAAGTAGGGGGCGTGCGTTATCCATGGGCGCCTTTCAGGTGGCGGATGGCGGTTCCGGGGCAAACAGGCGGCCCCCTTCCGGGTTTCGGGCGGCCAGCACCTCGTTGATTTTGTTCTTCAACGCCTCGATATCTCCTGTTTTCTCGACAAACCCGGAGGCCTGTTGCACAACAGGGGAGTTTTTGTATTCCGGAAAGTCGGAAAAGACGATCACCGGCGTCTGCGGAGCGATCTTTTTCAGCTTCCGCAGCACCTCCCCCCCGTTCAGATAGGGGATATCCAGGTCCAGGACAATAATGTCCGGCAGCGGCGGCGTGTAGATTCTGGAAAAAAGCTGAATGTGGTTGGCCGCCTGAACGATTTCGCACGCCGGAGAGGCAAGTTCCCGCGCCAGCAGTTTTCTTACGAAAAGATTGTGGTCGGCGACTAAGATCGTAGTTTTCTTTTCCATCTGCCGCTTCTTTGCCGGTTTCAAATACGGATTCACGGCACAAGCTAGAGCAAGCCCTGTACCAAAACATAAAAATTATCGAAAAAAATCGTATTTCACGCGGCAACGGCCTGTTTTGACGGGTCGGCGTCAGAGAAACGTAGCGGCCGGTGCCTGATGCCGGACCGGAGGTTTTCGGGGCCTGTGTCGAGTTTTTTTATAGTTTGTAAAAGGAATGTTCAACCTCTGCGGTGCCCATACCATGAAGGGCCGCCCTTGGAATTCGATTCTTTGCGTCAACCACGCCAGTTGCGGTGGACCCCTGAAAAACCTGGAACAGGACTTCATAATTGGCACGAAAAGTGCTTTTTTATCGTGACCTGTTTTAAATATGACCAGAAGAAGACAGGACCACCCAGCCATATGGTGAAAAGCTTTTCGGTTTGGCTTTGAGATTATGGGAAAGCATGCTACGTTTCGGTAACATAAGGAGA
Source organism: Thermodesulfobacteriota bacterium (assembly GCA_049320925.1). Classification (GTDB taxonomy): domain Bacteria; phylum Desulfobacterota; class Desulfobacteria; order Desulfobacterales; family Desulfosudaceae; genus Desulfosudis. The sequence continues at coordinate 2,293 of JBMORB010000089.1, forward strand.
AGCATAATCCTGTCCGGCGATTACGTCGGCCGGTCGTGGCATGGATATCTTCCGGTCAGAACCCGCTTATGAGGAGATGGAGCCGATCATGACAGCCGCACGGGTGCTGCTGGTGGATGACGAGGAGGCCTTTGTTACATCCAACGCCAAACTTCTGGCCAAACGGGGATATGATGTCAGAACCGCCCTTGACGGCCAATCGGCGCTGCAAACGCTGGCGGAGACTGAAATAGACGTTGTGGTGCTGGATGTGAGAATGCCGGGCATGGACGGTATTGCCGTTCTGAGGGAGATCAAGGAGCGGTTCCCGCTGGTGGAGGTGATCATGCTGTCCGGCCAGGCCACGTTTGAGGCCGCGGTGGAAGGTCTTCGGCTGGGGGCCGGTGACTACCTGATGAAACCCTGCCAGATCAGCGACCTGGTCCGGAAAATCGAAGAGGCCTGTGAAAAGCGGCGCATCAACGAGGAGAAGCTGCGCTATCAGCGGGCGGCGGGGAAGGAGCCTCTTAAGTGATTTTGGCATACCTGTCAGCGGGTTATGTCGCGGAGTGGATACCATGATGAATGTGCTTTTTGTCGATGATGAAACCGGTTTTCTGGATGTGATCACCAAGCGGATGGCCAAAAGGGGAATGACGGCCGCCGGTGTCTCCAGCGGAGAGCAGGCCATCGCCCTTATTGAAAAGCAGCCTTTCGACGTGGTGGTGCTGGATGTCAAGATGCCCGGGTGCAGAAGCGGCATCGACATACTCAAGGAAATAAAGTCCCGGTGGCCCATGATCGAGGTCATCATGCTCACCGGGCATGCCATGCTTGACGCGGCCCGTGCCGGCATGGAGACCGGCGCTTTCGATTACATCGTCAAGCCGGCGGATTTTGATGAACTGTTTTACAAGATCAACGACGCCTTTCAGAAGAAAAGGCTTCAGGAAGCAAAGATAAAAGGCATAGAGGATATGATGAAAAAGCAGGTGTGATGAGAATTTAAACGGATTGAAAAGGAGGAAATCAATGAGGTTTTTGACTAAAGTAGGCCGATTTATGTACGCGGGCGCCCAGGCCCACGCGGCATGGGAAATCAGTACGGCCCGGACCATCCTCGGCGACCGCAGAAGGCTGTTTGTGCTGGGGTTGATGCTGCTGCCGATTTTAATCGGCGGCATCGTGTTCGCCGACGAGATCGCCAATGGCCTTCCCCAGTATCTGGGCGGCAAGACCGCCTACAGCCCGTC